>JAYPIC010000075.1:0-8306 GCA_038127595.1 bacterium
CCTTGGATTACGAGAGGTATTCGCCATAGAACCGTGTAAACTGCAGCAATGGAAAAAAAGCACATCCCCAGGATTAGCAATAACTGGATGAGCTTCATCAAGTTTGTACTTGGAGTGTATTTCAGGATTGTGATTGTGACCATCACTACTTTCTAAGCAACCAAGCTTATGGGAGCCAGGAATGATCCTAAAACATCCCATTTCCTCTGTTGAGTTTGATAAATGAATTACAGCAGCAATCATTGTATTATACTTTGTTGGAAAGTAGGACCAATCTTGATGTAATGGAAAAGCAGCACCTTTTTTGGGAGATTTTTCAAATAACTTAGTATGATGCAGTACTATATCTGAGCCAATGATTTTTTCAACTTCATCTAAAAATATCTTATGCAGAATCATTTGGAGCATGACAGAGGAATAATTTTGCACATTATGAGTATGTATTACCATGCTATCCTGATGTTCAATATTAGACGTTAATGTACTACCCCAGCGAGCATTAATATTCTCTTTACTATCTTTTAGTTGATTAACGATCTTATCAAATTCGCGAGTATAGAGTTTTATATCTTTGTGTGAAAAAAGACCTTTTTTAATAACAAAACCGTTTTTTTCAAAATCTTCTACCATCAATTTTTTTAACGATTAAAAATGAAAATATTTTAACCTTTTAGCTTTAAATAATGATTACAAATTAAACTCAATTAGTTCTTCTTTTTCAAGAACAATAGACCTTGAAATATTATTTACATTTATCGCACATAAACTCCCAATTGGAAGATTCAAAGTTAAGTGATCGTTTGCATCATTTCTTTCATCATTAGAGTAGCCACTAAACAAAAATCCATTATCAGCTTTTACTTCTACTAAAACCTTTTTTCTCATACCGTTTTTACCAACTACTTTTATTCTGAGAGGAATAAAGCTATCATCAAGGTACTTTTGATAGCTGGATGTAATGTCATATGCATAATATTTTTCTATTCCCGGTTTCCAATCCATTGGGAAAAAGACACCTGTTTTTTTCCAGGTAGCTGCATAAATACCATATTCAGGGTGACCTTCAACTGCTCTAGCAGCTAAGCTAGCAAACCATCCCTCATTAAGTCTATCTCCAGTAGGTTCAAAAGCGCCCGTAAAATGCCAGCCATTATCCCAAATTTCTACCCAGGAATGATTTCCAGAGTTATTGTACCACATAGGTGTACCAACAAATCTTGCAGGTATACCCACGCTTCTACATGCATCAATTAGCATGAAACTCAGTCCTGTGCAAGAAGCTAAACCTGCATCAATACTTTCATATGGTGACTGATCAGCTTTTGGTCTTTTTGTAGAATAAATAACTCCAACCATCTCAAAAATATTATTGTTTAAAATAGCAGCTGCTTCATACGCGGATTTTGCACTTTTCACAATTGGAAAAAAACGCTCGTAAAAGTCTTGCCTCCAATTATCTCTTCTTTCATTTAAACTCGAAAATGGGAGAACATATTCAAGGAACAATGATTCATCAACCTTTCCCCAAGGTGTATTATCCCAAGCCTCGTAGGCATAATTACAATTATCGATAAGAAAACTGGCAGACAATATGTTTTTATCATCTTTATCCATGTTTTTAAGCAACCATTTCATGCCTTGCTTCTGGGTATTTGGAACAAGGTCAATAATACTTTTTTCCTCCAATTGACTTATCTTGCTGTCATAAAGCGTATTACTTTTACAGCCTATTATTATTAAACTTACGGAGATAAAAAAACTTTTGAATTTCATTTAATAATTTCTCAATTTAGTTTTCCACCCAGCCTGAATCTCCGTGATCCCTTTTATCAGAATCCAAAGAAATAAACATTTTTTTAATATCAATAAAACCTCCAATAGTAAACCATATTATGATAATAAATGAAAAAATTATGTTTATGTAAACTTGATATTTCCAGTACATCATCCATGATTCATCGCTAACATCATTATATAAATTATAAATGGTTCCAAGAACAAAAACTAAAGTAAAAAATATATTCCAAACAAAGCTTACCAAATAAATTATTTTATCTTCTATTGTGAATTCTTTTCCAATACCAAATATTTTAAGAATTGGTTTAACTTTTTCATCGATGATTTTAGTTTCCTTTTTTATGCTATACTTGCCACGATTCAATAGGTTGTCCATATCTACTCTTTCTTTAAAAGTAAGTAATGAAACTAAAATGTATGAAAAAGATGAGAAACCCATGCTTAAAGCATAAAATTTTATTCCATTAATTTCTTTTAATTTGAAAATTAAATTTTTAAGCCATATCAAATTATTTTCTTGACTAAGCCAAGAATCTGAAATTTGTGGTACAATAGTACCAGTAACTGCTACAGTCGCTCCTACGATCATTGCAGCCCAAGCACCTTCCGAAGTACCTCTATCCCAATATAATCCTCCTATGATAACAGCACCAACACCTCCTGCAAAAATTGCGAAAGTAACCGCAAAATAAAGAGCAATTTCCTGATTTTGATCAAATACTAAACTAAATATGAATATAAAAATGGCCACTCCAAATATGGAATACCTTAAAGCTTTTATATGATCATCCTTCTCAAATGGTGTTTTTCTAAAAGGCAAAATCACATCTTGAACAAATATAGATGCCCATGAGTGTAAATAAGTATCGTGCGTACTAATGAATGCAGCTAACATCAACGCGGCAAACGCACCTAGCAACCCAATGGGTAATACTTCAGATAGAACAATTGGTGCTCTCATTTGACTTTTTAATGTCTCTGAATTTAGAGAGTCAAGAGAACTATTTACAGATTCAGCTACTAAGGTATAATCCGAATGGTTCATAAAGACATAGGTTAGGACCGGAACTAAGAAAATAAATAATCCCTGAGGTTTCCATCTAATGTCGCCTAATACCGCCGCCATTTTAGCCTCATGAGCACTTTTTGCAGAAGAGTTATACGCCTGATGACCCTGCCAGCTTAGAGTGCCATAAAACATACCAATTAAGCCAATCAAGAAATAGGTTAGATTAAAATCTTCTACCCTGCTTGTTTTAAAAGGATTTATTAAAGATGAATTTTCATATTTATCTTTAATCTCTTTAATTTTTTCTTCTTTTTCTTCATCATTTAAAACCTTGTAAAAGTCTTCATTCCTAAGCTTATCAACTTCCTCTTCTGCTAACTTAATAGGTGTATTTTTTAAAGAATCAGATACCTGATCCCAATCGACCCTATTGTAAAGAAATATTGTTATGATAAATAATACCACGATGAGAAATACACCTTGAAAAAAATCCGCAATTATTACCGCTATTTGCCCACCAGTGTATACAAAGTACAAAGCGATACTTATTAAGAAAACCATCACTAATGGGAATGTAGGAATACCAATGATTAAATCTGGAAATCCGCAATAACTAATAAAAAATTGCGCCCCAACTGCAGGGAAAATACCAAAATTAATTATTCCACAGACAAAAGCAACAATACCTGCAAAAATCCTAAAATTTCTGCTATATCTTTTTTCAAAAAATTGAGCTAGTGTTAGACTTCTAGTTTGTCTAAATCTGTAAATAACCCACCCAGATGTTGTTAAAGCCAGCAGTATAATCCCTTGACTAAGACCCCACCATTGAAAAGAAAAACCTGTTATGTATCCTACTTCGAGAAATGAAATAATAGAGATAGCACCTAAACCAGCAGCACCTTGTGAAACGCTTATTAAATACCTACCAGCGGTTCTTCCAGCCGATAAAAAGTCAGTAACACTTCTCATCAAACCCTTAGTAAAACTAACAGAATAGACCATGCCTGCTAGTACTATTATGACTATAGCCCAATCAATGATTGATAAATTCATAATTGACTACATTAATTTTCTACCCAACCAGTATCACCATGATCGCGCTCAGCAGTACCTAAAGAGTAAATCATTTTTTTAAGATCAATGAACCCTCCTATTGTAAACCATATGATAACAAAAAAAGAAAGAATAAGATGTATGTAAATATAAAATTTCCAATAACTCATCCATGAATCATCACTGACTGGGTTATAAAGGTTGTATGTGGTTCCAATAATAAAAACAATTGTCCAAAAAATTGTCCATACATAATTAACGATGTATATGAGTTTATCAGTTTTTGTAAACTCTTCTCCCATTCCAAATATTTTCCATCCAATTTTAACCTCTTCATCTACGACATTTACTTCTCCTTGGATACTATATTTTCCTCTGTTTAGAAGTTTATCCATATCCATTTCTTCTTTAAATGTTAATAAAGATACACCTATATATGATATTGATGATGAAGCCATACCTATACCGTAATATTCTATGCCATTTATATCTTTTAAATGCATAATAAAATTCTTTAGTCCTACCCAATTACTGGTATCGTTTAACCATGATTCTGGGATCTGAGGCACTAGAGTACCGCTTACACCAATGAAAGCACCAACAATCATGGCAGTCCATGCGCCCTCTGTTGTACCTTTATTCCAATATAAACCACCAATGATTACAGCTCCAACTCCGCCTGCAAAAATTGCAGCCGTAACCGCAAAATAAAGAGCAATCTTCTGACTTTGACTAAAAAGTAGGCTAAAAAGAAAAATAAAAATAGCTACCCCAAAAATCGAGTACCTAAGAACTTTTATATGCTCCTCTTTATCAAAAGGTTTTTTGCGGAAAGGCATAATTACATCTTGAATAAAAATAGAACCCCAGGAATGCAAATAAGTATCATGCGTGCTTATAAAAGCGGCGAGCATTAGAGCTGCAAAAGCTCCTAAAAGTCCTACTGGTAGTACCTCTGATAGAACAAATGGTGCTCTCATTTGGCTCTTTAATGTATCAGTTGGCATGGTGGAGAGAGATGCATTTACAGAATCAGCAACTGACTGAAAATCAGGATGATTCATATAAACGTAAACCAATACAGGCACTAAGAACATAAACAGTCCCTGAGGCATACCCCTAAAACCGGCTAAAACGCTACCCATTTTTGCCTCGTGAGCATTTTTTGCGGAAGAACTATAACCTTGGGAGCCCTGCCAACTGAGTGCTCCGTACATTATACCAATAAGACCTATTAAAAAATAGCCAAAATTAAAATCCTCAACATGGCTGGTTTTAAAGGGGTTAATGCGAGATGAATTCTCATACTTTTCGTTAATCTCCTTAATTTTTTCATTTTTTTCTTCTTCAGATAGTAGATAGAAAGATTCATCCTCATTTAGGTCTTGGATCTCTTGCTTTGCTAATTTTAAAGGTGTCTGCTGCAATGATTCCGATACTTGGTCCCAACCTATGTTGGAGAACAAATATAATGTCATCACAAACAAGACTATAGTTACAAAAACACCTTGGAAAAAATCAGCAATTATTACCGCAATTTGTCCTCCAGTATAAACAAAGTAGAGAGCAATACTCAACAGAAAAATCATAACCAATGGATACATCGGTATACCAATAATAGAATCAGGAAGTCCACAATAGTTTATAAAAAACTGTGCACCTACAGCAGGAAATATACCAAAATTTATAATCCCAGAAATAAACGCTACTATTCCAGCAAAAATACGGAATTTCCTACTATATCTTTTTTCAAAAAATTGAGCTAATGTAAGACTTCTCGTTTGCCTAAACCGGTAGATAACCCAGCCTGACATTGTAATTGCCAATATTATAATTCCTTGACTAAGTCCCCACCATGATAATGCAAATCCAGCGATATAACCCATCTCTAAAAACATGATAATAGATATAGCACCAAGACCAGCGACACCACTAGAAACAGAAATAACATACCTCCCAGCGGTTCTTCCTGCAGAGAGAAAGTCAGTAACACTTTTCATCAGTCCTTTTGTAAAACTAACAGAGTATATCATACCTCCAAGGACTATAATAATTACCAGCCAATCAATAAATGCTAAATTCATTCCACCCAGACCTTACCATCTCTACGAATGATTACTTTTTTATCATTCCATTTAACATAAGCCTCCCAACCTGATGGAGTTAATGTAACTTTTGGGGGCCAAGGCACACCAGAAATTGGGGATTTCTTTATTTTCAATGCTTTTAATGACTTTGAGTATTTTTGGTTTTTAAAAAAATAATTTCGCTGCTTATAATAAAGCTGCCTTAATGACCACTTTATAATATCAATCTCACTCTTTTTAAACTGCACCTTGCCGGATTCAATAGTCTTATCTGAAAACTGTACCAAACCCCATAAGTCAGGCATATGCATATAGATTAAACCTTGGGGCGACCACACCCAATTATATTCAGGTCGATCAGTTTTAACATACTCCCCATTAATCACCTCTGTCTCCCAATGAACTCTACTAAAATTGACCTTCCATTGATCTCCATCTTGAGGCGCCTTATTCGATCTATAATTACCTATAAAAGACTTCCATGGGATTGCTATTTCTATACTCCAGCTTCTGTCTATGTCACTGGGATCATTTAATGTGCCATCGACATGAACGCGAGTAATTAAACCAGGTATATCCCAGGAATCCAAAGCTACTTTGTCGGCACCATCATCATGGTACGGTTTTAGTAATATCAGATCCCACTCTGTACCTAGCGCATTGACCTCTAACTCATAATAATTATGAGTATCACCATCAGGATCTAAAAATATCTCAAAATCGTTGTCCTTGTAGATAACATCATCTCGCTCTGTTAATTTTCCCCATACATGAGGTTCTTCCATTAGAACAGCAAAGTAAAAATAATCTTTATCCCAAAGCATCTTTACTCTAGTATCATTATATGGTTTAGGTTTTAAATCACCTTCAATATCGTCAAAAGGATCTGTCCATGGTATATTTTCCCACGCTCGCTCAGTGATCTTACCATCAAATGTTATAGGGTGCGAAGTTTTGTAGCATACATAAGATCTAGGGTTATATGGTATTTTACCCTCAGGAAATTCATTTCCCCAAAACCCTTGAGAGTATGATTTAGTAAAAACTAATAATGACAATAAATAAATACTATAAGGCAAATTTCTCAAATTAAACCTGAAATAGTATTCTTAAGAACAAAGGCCATTACATCATATCCTTCTTTTGTTGGATGAACCCCATCATTCCCATAAGCTGACCTTAAACCCTTTCTATCATTGACCATCGCTGAATAATAGTTGATAAAAATTAGATTATTTGATTCACAATAATCTTTTAATGCTGAATTAACTTTTGAAATTCTGTCAGGAGCATCATCAACATTTTTATTCCATTCGTATTTTTCAACGGGTAAAATTGTTGATAGTGCAACATTAATTGAGTTTTTCATTGCAATCTCGGCCATTGAGGTAATATTGTCAATAATCATCTCAGGAGATGAGGGTCCAGTATTTGCAGCAATGTCGTTTGTACCCGCATTAACAACAATTAATTTAGGATCCAAATGAATAGCATCCTGCTTAAATCTAATAAGCATTTGAGGCGAAGTTTGGCCGCTTATACCTCTATTTATTAAGTTATTTCTTGTAAAAAAATCAGGATCAAAATTTGACCAGCCTTCAGTAATAGAGTCACCAATCAGTACTATTCTATCTCCTTTATTTTCAGTATCAGCAAGTTTTTCATTATCTTCACGATATTTATTCAAATTAGGCCAATCTAGTTCCTCATTAGCATGAGTTGCAGCCTCTTTCGTTTTATCTAATCTACTAAGTCTAATATCATTTTCAATAGTCATAGGACCTCCTTTAAGGTAATTACCTAACTACACAAACCTAGAACACTATTAAATTCTAGACCTGGGTCAAATTTTGTTGAAACATTAAACTTTTCCGATGGAATAAATTGTATCCTACGTTTCTCACCGGGAAGCATATTAAAATAATTATCACTAAATACACCTGAATCGTTCAAACACAAGGTATAGAATCTATTAAGAAAAGATTTTGATTCTATGTCAATATTGTAGCAGGTATCAGCCTTTTCCACATTAACATTAAAATTTTGCACATCCATATTTAAAAATTTAGTTTTTTCAAAAAAATAATCGTTCGTTGAAACAATGGCTCCATTTACATCAATGCTTGTGCGAAGCATTACATTTTTAGCATTTAGGCCATTTAATATTTTATCTCTTTTATCAGAATATACATTTGTCGATGAATTAGCATTTATATCCATGACTACTATTTCTTCAAAAACTAAGGTACCTTTTAAATCATAAAGCTCGATTAGAATTTTTGAATTTTTTATTAACTCGCCTTCATTTACTACGTAAACATTCACTATTTCTGGCTGAATATCTGCGCATATTAATA
>JAYPIC010000076.1:0-8180 GCA_038127595.1 bacterium
TTCCCAACCCAAGTCGCTTAAAGGCTTTACTATCAGATTGTCATAAGATTGGAAATTTGACAAATCCCTGATAGTAAGAAGAGCACATTTACTTTTCAAATCAAACACCTACATTAATTTTTTATATTATCAGAATGAGAAAAAAATATAATCATGAAATAATTGCAACTCCTGCTTTTAATGACACTTGTAAAAAAAAGTTACATAATTTACGAAAAGAAAAATATCACAAATAAAAATTTGAATAAAAACTTTTGTAACATTTTAATCCAGTGAAAATATATAAATTAAAAAAATAAATTAATTTTATAGAGCACAGAGCGGGTTATGTAACATAATGAAACAACGAATTTTGAGCGTAAAAATACGTGTAATAATATGATACATTTTATTATTGCTGTGTATTATTTTGTTATTATATTCTAGGTAACCGAGGTAAGCAGCATAGTATGCGGAACTATGCAATTAATTATTTTAAAAATTACGGGTTTATTAATTATGCCTGAACCATTACTACAACCAATACTAATTGTTGATAGTGACGAACAATCTGTTGATAATATTTCTTCAGGATTAAAAGCAAATGGCTATCTAGTAATTACTGCTCCAGATGGTTACGATGGGTATGTAAGAGCAAAAAGAGAATCCCCAAAAGTTATTATTGCAAACGATTTACTCCCATATGTAAGCGGATTCAAACTTTCTAAACTAATTAAATGTGATGACAGGCACCAAGACACAAAAATTATCATCATGAGTAATTCTACAGGACCTGCAATAGATAAAATGTTTAAACAAAGCAGCGCAGATAAAATGCTTGAAAAGCCATTTCAATTAAAGGATATAATGCAATTGCTAGAAATAAAAGAAGACTCAAATTAACATGATAACAAATGAGATTTATCCATTTTTACAAGCATATGCATTAATTATCGGCCTAGTGGTTGGCAGTTTTCTTAATGTAGTTATTTATAGAATTCCTAATAATAAATCCATAGTAAAACCAAGGTCAAAATGTACTGGCTGCGAAAATCAAATTGCTTGGTATGATAACATCCCGATCATTAGCTATCTTATCCTCTTAGCTAAATGCAGGAATTGTGAAGCCCCAATAAGTATCAGATATCCGTTGGTGGAATTTATATGCGGAATGATGACGTTAATGCTTTTGAATATTTATGGACCATCGTTTGAGTTTGTTGTTGTTGTTTTAATTTGTTACATGTTAATAGCAATTACATTCATTGACGTTGATTATTTTATTATTCCTAATGAATTCATCATATTTGGCTTTGTCATTTCAATAATTGCTCATGGGTTTAATTTGCTCCCGCTAACCTTAGCTCAAGGGTTTTATGGACTACTTACTTTTGGTGGAACTCTATTTTTAATGGGAGCTTTGGGAACTTTTCTTTTTAAAAAAGAAGCGATGGGTTTTGGAGATATTAAACTTGGTCTGGTACTTGGTTCTTTTTTAGGCGTAGAACTTTCTATGCTAGCTTTATTTTTTAGTTTTATTTTTGGTGGTTTTATGAGTTTAATATTACTCGTAACAAAAGAAGTTGCCGATGATCACATGATACCCTTTGGTCCATCAATTACAGCTGCAACCTTACTAACTATCCTGACAAAAACTGTTGGTGGTGGTAATTACATAATCAACTGGTACTTCACGAACATGTGGAATGGGGAATACTTTTTCTAATGGCAATTACTAGAAAAAAGAACTTAGGCCTACTCTTAATCGAGGCTGGTATTATAGAACCTGAGCAGCTAGAACAAGCATTGCTCAAACCCGCTAACGAAGCAAACAGTGGTTATATTGGAGATATATTAATCTCAGCGGGCTTAATCGATGAAAAGACGAGAAATCGTTTTTTAAGTCAACAACTACACATACCAAGCGTAGAATTAGGCCATTTTGAAGTTGAGAAGTCTGTATTAGGCATGATTCCTGAAAGAATTGTGAGGGAGTATAACGTATTACCCATTTTTAATTTAAATAATACTATCAATGTAGCAATCACTGACCCTATAGACCCTGAACCAATAAATGCCGCTCGAAATGCGTCAGGTCTAAAAGCAGAACCCATTATTGTAACAGCAAATGAACTTCAATCTGCTATTGATATTTATTATGGGATGTCAACCCTAAGTGGTTTTGAGGATGAAAATATTAGTATCGATGATATTGATGATACTCGAATTGTTCAACTAGTTGATAACATCATTGAAAATAGCGCTAAATACAGAGCAAGTGATATCCACATTGAAACTAGAGAAACCGACATAAGAGTTCGATTTAGAATAGATGGGAAGCTTGTAGATTTTCAAACTCTTCCTGTTTCAATTGCAACTCCTCTTACCTCCCGTATAAAAATCATGGGCAATATGGATATAGCTGAATCTCGAAGACCTCAAGATGGAAGAATTCTTTTCGATATGAATGAAGATAGGTTAGATCTTCGCGTATCAACTTATCCTACACTCTACGGAGAAAAATCAGTTCTTAGATTATTGAACATTTCAGATGCTATGCATGATCTTGATGGCCTAGGGTTTGAAAAAGACATTCTTAATCGATTTGAAGACATGTTAATCGGTGGCGAAGGCATTATTCTTGTTTCAGGACCCACAGGAAGTGGAAAAACAACAACATTATATTCTACTTTGAATAAAATGGATAATCCTGATGTCAATATTGTTACGATTGAAGACCCAATTGAATACGACTTAGATAATATTAATCAAGCTCAAGTAAATAGAAGATCAGGAGTAACATTTGCCTCCGCGCTAAGAGCAATATTGAGACAAGATCCAGACATCATAATGGTTGGAGAGGTTCGTGACGAAGAAACTGTAGAACTTGCAATAAGAGCAGCCCTTACGGGTCACTTAGTTTTCAGTACAATACATACAAATGATTCTGCAGCTGGGTTTACCAGGCTACTAAATTGGGGGATGGAACCCTTCTTAATTACATCTACCGTGAAAGGTATATTGGCACAAAGATTGGTTAGAAAACTATGTAAAGAATGTCGTGAAAAACATATGGTTGAACCTTCAGAACTAGAACGATTTGGCCTTGAAGTTGACGAAGCCATGGAATTTTACAAAGCAGTAGGATGTTTGAGCTGTAGAAATACAGGATATCAAGGAAGGATTGGTCTTTTTGAACTCATTAGAATGAATAATGAAATTGCTGATTTAGTTATGGAACAAAGACCTGGTCACGTTATTAGGGAGAAGGCTATTGAATCAGGCATGTTTTCTCTTTTGCATGATGGTTTAATTAAAGCTCAGAGAGGAGACACCTCTTTGCAGGAAATCTTAGAAACACTAGGAACAGAAAAAATATAATGACTGATCCAATATTATACGTAGGTGATTCGCTAGACATAAAACAGGTTCTAAATGAATCTAACAAAAAAATTGATGCTGTTCAAAATGGTATGATCGCATTAAATGCTCTATCAGATAGTGCAAATAAATACAGTGCCGTCATCATAGAAGATCAGTTACCACTAATGGACCCGAGTAATTTAATAAAACAACTGGAACATTATAGTAAAACACCAATTATTGCAATTGTAAGGTCAGATAAAAGGCGATCTGAAATTTTAAACGATTTTGAAAATGGCCTTTCAGGATGGTTTGAACCAAAAGGGTCTTCAATTGAACATTTTAATAACTTACTTGATAGCTGTAATACTTTCATCAATTTTAGCAGAGGACTTAATAAAAATCATCGCTTACAAATAAATTCACATGGATTAGGAACAATATTGGGCGTATCTGATTCAATGCAAAAAATTTATACTCTCCTACTCCAAATTCAAGAAAAAGATGTTATTACTATTTTGTATGGTGAAAGCGGGACTGGAAAAAACCTCACCGCAAAATTCATGCATGATACAAGTAAGAGAAATAAGAAGCCGCTTATATCAGTAAATTGCCCTGCAATTCCATCTGAGCTTTTAGAAAGCGAACTTTTCGGGCATGAAAAAGGTTCGTTTACCGGAGCTGATGAAAAAAAAGATGGTAAATTTTTAGTTGCTAATGGTGGGACAATATTCCTAGATGAAATTGGTGATATGAGCACCTCACTTCAAGCAAAAATATTAAGAGTTTTAGAAAGTGGCGAGATAGAAAGAGTAGGCGGTGCGGAAACCCATACGGTAAATGTTAGAGTTATTTCGGCGACTAATCAGGATTTAAATGAAAAAATAAAAGAAGGAAAATTTAGAGAGGACCTGTTCCATAGAATAAATGTTTTCCCCGTTACACTTCCACCACTTCGAGAAAGAAAGGTTGATATACCGCTCTTAACCTATGCTATCTTTAAAACATTAAAGAAAAAACACAATCTTAGTGTTTCATATATTGGTCCAAAAGCAATAGATAGACTTATAGACTATTCTTGGCCAGGTAATGTAAGAGAGCTTGAAAATACCTTAGAAAGAGCATTATTAATATGTAATAACAAATATTTAACAGAAGATGATTTAGGTTCAGTACTTGATGAAAAAGAAACTGCAATTGAAGCACAAAAAGAACCAGTTACTATCGAAGCTGGCGATCAAGGTCTAACAGAAATAAATGAAACAAGTATTAATGAACCCAATAATTCTTCTAACACTGAAACTATCGTTGAACAAGCATCAACTCCCAAGATAGCAACACTAAAAGAGATTGAAATGGAAGCAATTAAATCAAGCGTTGAAAGAAACAAATGGAATATGACTACTACTGCAGAAGAACTGGGAATTAGTCGTATGACTTTATATAGAAAATTAGATCAATATGGCCTCAGAAGCAAAGAGCAGTAATACTGTAGAAATATTTTCTTACATCGCTAGGGATCAAAAATCCTCTGTTGTAAAAGGTGAGATTAAAGCTATTGAAGAAAGAATAGTTTTAGAGCAACTTAAAAAAATGGGATTAGATCCTATTTCTATTACTGTTAAAAAAGTATCTGTATTTGAAAAATTAGATGTTAACGTTTTTGATAGTGTTCCTCCAGATGCAATATATAATTTTTCCAGACAATTATCAGTAATGCTAAAAGCTGGTGTCCCACTAATTGATGCCCTAGAATCTATGCTCTCAAAAACAATAAACCCTTTATTAAATAAAACAATCGAAAAAATAATTGAAGATATTTCAGCAGGATCGACATTATCAGGAGCACTAGAAAAACATCCGAAAGTTTTCGATACAATGTATATTAATATTATCAGAGCTGGTGAAAGTTCTGGTGTACTAGAGACGGTCCTTTTCAAACTAGCAGATTTTATAAGTTATGATTTGCAACTGAGAAATGGAATCAAACAAGCTATACGTTACCCGATGATTGTAATTGGTATAACTGTCACAGTTGGTTTTTATGCTGTCGCATTCATATTACCGAGATTTTCAGTGTTATTTAACCAAACCGGAATTGAACTCCCCTTACCAACGAGAATTTTACTTGGAATTGATAATTTTCTCCAAAACTACTCTAGCTTCTTGTTATTAGGAATAGCAATCCTTGCAGGATTATTTTTCCAATTAAAAAAGACAGAAAAGGGAGCTATCGCCTGGGATAAGTTCAAAATAAATGCTCCGGTATTTGGTAAAATATTTAAAAATATGGCAATCTCTAGATTTTGTCATGTTTTAGAAACATTGAATAAAACAGGTGTACCAATACTTGAATCATTAACAATTTCTTCAAGAAGTACTGGTAATAGTTATGTTAAGCATAAATTAGCTAATACAAAATCTGATGTAAGTCTTGGGCATAAGATTGCTCAGTCTCTTGATAAATATGGATCTGATATTTTTGAAGCCCAACAGATAAAAATGATTCAGGTTGGTGAGGAAGCAGCTTCTTTAGATGATATGTTAGCCGAAATAGCAATAATGGTAGATAACGAGACTCAAACTAGAGTTCGAACTCTCACGTCCACATTGGAGCCAATTATTACTGTAATTATGGGAGCTATGATTTTAGTCTTAGCACTATCAATATTTTTGCCAATTTGGGATATGTATGAATCACTTGCTAACAATTAAGGCAAAAAATTATATTTTTTAAATAATCATTATAGCATTTAAAGATTTGTATTAAATTATTTGAAATAAAGTTATATAAAGATATAAAGGATTTATTATGTCAATATGGGTTATAAGAGGCGGAAAATTTGGAGAGTATGAAAACCGCTTTCTAAATGAGGATAAAGTATATTTAACTAGAGATGGGTTTAAAACTGACCTTAATAAGATTGAGGCGCAAACTGGACTACGAACAGTACTTGATGAATTTTATCCAACTCAACCGTCATCTAAGCTCTCAAGCTGGTCAGATCAGATTTGGCAATTTGCTCATGACATACAGCAAAAAGATTGGATAGTCCTTCCAAGTAAATTGAGCCCTGTACTTCATGTAGGAGAAATCACAGGAGGATATAACTACGAAAAAAATGGATCAGACCCTTACTATCATTCCAGAGAAATAAAATGGATTGAAAAAGATATACCTAGAGGCTACTTCCCAACAGAGATATTATATCAATTAGGTGGTTTCAAAGATGTATTTAATGTTGATGGTGTAGAAAAAGTTTTTCATACAATGGCCGACAATGATTGGGCGCCAACAAAAGATGATGATGCAGGCTACGAGCAAATGAATGAGCTAGTTGCTCTCCTTCAAGAAATTTCTAGAGATCAAATAGCCCAGTTAATTAGAACAAAATTTAAGGGGCATAGACTTGCAAAACTTGTTAAAGCCATTATGGAAGCAAAAGGCTATACTACCCATATGGGCTCATCAGATGAATCTGGTTCGGATTTAGATATTTTAGCAGCTAAAGGTGGTATGGGTTTTGATAATGATTCAAGAATATGTATTCAAGTAAGAGCTGATGATGTGCCTGTTGCGACCCTAGATAAATTTCTTGGCACTATGAATGATGTGGGAGCTAATTATGGCCTACTTGTTGCTTGGGGAGGATTTAAAAGTAATGTAGAGCAGGAAAGATCTAATGAATTTTTCAAGGTTCGATTATGGAATCAAAATGACCTCATCGATCAAGTTTTATCTCATTACGAAGAGTTAGACAATTACATCATTGGTGAAATTCCGCTGAAATCATTTTGGACTATTGCATCAGATCTTGATTGATTGCTGTAACATAGTGTTACATATTGTCTATATTTGCGTAACAGATTTTTCTTAAAAAATATTAAAAATATGGTAATAAATTAATTTTTAGAGAATAAAAAAATATTTGTTAAATTAAATCAACACATTGGCATAGAAATTGTTATTATTATACAAATGCACAATTTTAATATTAGGAAATAAGCTATGATAATTTTTAAATCAATAAAGAAAAAAATTAGAAACATTAAAGGTAATTCACTTGCTGAATTCGCCGTTACTACAGCAATGATGGCTACTTTAGCTACTACAGCAGCTCCAAGATTCTCAGGCATTGGAGAAGGAGCTAAAGAAAAGAAGACGTTAGCAGAAATAGATAAAATAGTAATCGCCTCGTCAAACTTTTTTAACAGTAAAGTTACCACTGAAGGTCGTGGTAGGTTTCCCGGTCAAGAAAAATATAATGTTGCTGTTGGAGGATATGATAGTGAGATAGCGCTTTTAAATGTTATCGGATCAGACGCGAATCAAAATTCAACCAGTACTTTTAACACATATAATCACTCTGAAGGATCTAAGTGGAGATCAATTTTTGGAGTTAGCGCTGAAGGGGCGGCACTTCCTTCTGGCAGTTTAGTTATAAATGATAATAGTGGAGTTGAAGGCCATACAGAATTCATGGCAGAGTTTGCCAATAATGCAATAAAAAGTCCTTTCCAGGATGGACATTATATATATATTGTTTTACCTGGAGGAATTCAATATGTAGATCCTGATGGAGATGGGGTGTACGTACCAGTACCATGCTTAGACTGCTCTCCTATATTATATGTAGCTGACAACGAAAACCCATCTAAAATTTACAAGAAGTACCAGCCCTAGTTTTTACATTCTAGAAAAAGTATACTTTTAAAAAGCCTCTTTAATGGGGCTTTTTTATTACATAAATAATATATAGCTGTATCATTATTTTACATTCTAATTCTGTAACAAAAGTTTACAATTTGTAAACATTATCATACTTTTCTTCTCCCCT
>JAYPIC010000077.1:0-7786 GCA_038127595.1 bacterium
TACCGTGCAGCGAGAAGAATTTGGGCAAAAAGATTAAAAAATAAATATGGAGCAAAAAGTGAAAAATCTATGATGCTAAGATTTCACACTCAAACAGCCGGTTGCAGTTTAACCGCGCAGCAGCCAGAAATAAATATTGCAAGAACTAGCTTTCAGGCGATGGCAGCTGTTTTAGGAGGTACTCAAAGTCTGCATACAAATTCTATGGATGAGACCTTAGCTCTTCCATCAGAAAAAGCAGCTGAAATAGCTCTTAGAACACAACAATTAATTGCTTATGAAACAGGAGTAGCTAACGTTGTAGATCCTTTAGGGGGTTCATGGTTTGTAGAACAATTAACTAATGATTTGGAGCAAAAGGCAGAAGAATATTTTAATGAAATAGATGATATTGGTGGCGTGATTCCAGCTATTGAGCAAGGTTATCAGCAGCGAGAAATAGCAAAGTCTGCATCAGAATATCAAAGTAAGGTAGATAATGAGGAGAGAGTCGTAGTTGGAGTTAATAAATTCGCGAATGAAAATGAAGAAATAGATATTCCAATTTTAGAAATCGATACAAGAGCGGAAAAAAATCAAATGGAAATGTTATCTTTAGTTAAAAATAATCGAGATAATATCTCCGTTAAAAACTCATTAAAGCATATAACCAGAGCATGTAGCACAAATGATAATCTTGTAGTTCCAATAATCAAAGCTGCTAAAAATTATTGCACATTAGGAGAAATAGTTGAAGCTATTAAAGTTGAATTTGGTGAGTGGTCTGAAAGTTCAGCATTTTAAAAAAATAATTGTTTTAAAGGATTAGTAAATATAATGGAAAGAAAAATTGTACATGTTGTTGGTACTGGCACAATTGGAGAGCCTTTAATAGGTTTATTATGTGATTACCAAGGGCAGCTTGGTATTGATGAGGTAACGTTTCATAAAAATTCTGCATTAAAAATTGATAGATCGAAAGTTGTTGACTTATTAAAGAGAGGAGCTAGGCTAGCTGTTGATGATGGTAAAGAAAATGATTTTAAGAAATTAAAGATTGATTCTGACTTACGTGCTGAAGATGCAATTGAGAGAGCTTCTGTGGTTATTGATTGTACTCCAAAAGGAATTGGGCATAAAAATAAGCTTAAATATTATGAGAACTTCTCAAATAAGGTGAAAGGATTTATAGCCCAAGGCAGCGAAAATGGGTTTGGTAAAAAATATGCTAGAGGTATAAATGATAATGCTTTAACTCCTGAGGACAAGTTTATACAAATCGTCAGTTGCAATACGCATAACATTTCTTGTCTTACGAAAACTATAGCTTTTAATGAGGATAGTAATAATAATTTAGATAAGGGTGATTTTATCTGTATCAGAAGAGCAAACGATTTAAGTCAAGAGGAGAGCTTTATTCCAGCTCCAAAAGTTGGCATTCACCAGGATGAAAAATTTGGCACTCACCATGCTAAAGATGCTCATGGTTTGTTTAGCACTATTGGTGAGAACCTAAATTTATATTCCTCTGCAATGAAGGTTAATAGTCAGTATATGCATATTCTTCGTTTTAAATTATCATTAAATGAATCTATGCACATTGATGATCTAAAAAGTAGATTAATAGAAAATCCTTTAATAGCCTTAACTACTAAAGATATGACCAGCTCAGTATTTTCGTTCGGACGAGATCATGGCCATTATGGGAGAATATTAAATCAAACGGTAATTGTTGAGCAATCTTTAAATATTAATAATGGAGATGAAATAACTGGTTTTTGTTTTACTCCTCAAGATGGTAATTCAATTCTTAGTAGTATATCTGCAACGGAGTGGTTTCTCTACCCTCATTCATACGAAGATAAAATTCAATGTTTATCCAATTTATTTTTTAATAATATATAAACGATACCATATAAAGATATTTCTTTGACCGATTTTAAAATACCGAACCCGCTTATTATAAACGAAAAATACCTTACAAAGTATTTTGAACATTTTGATTCTCTTTTTAAGAAAAAAAAAGATTTAAGACTTTTATTGGCTTTCTCTGGCGGAAGCGACTCCATTTTACTTCTATTTTTACTTCTAAGATATTTCAAAGGTAATAATCGAGTCATTAACATTGCGCATATAAATCATAATCTTAGAAATGATAGTTGTAAAGATGAGGCTTTCGTTACAAAAATTGGATTGGAGCTTGGAATAAATACTTACATAAGACAATTAAATCCTAAATTAAAATCAAATAAGGAGAGTATTGAATCTTGGGCAAGGAAAGAAAGATATAAGTTGCTGTCAGAAATTCTTATTGAATCTAATTCTAATGTTATTTTAACTGGCCATCATAAAAATGATCAAGTAGAGACAATTTTAAAGAATATTTCTGAGAAGACTGGCTTGTTTGGCTTGGGTGGGATGAAATCTGTTAATAAAAATTTAATTAGGCCGCTTCTTCCATTTACAAAGCTAGAATTAATGATAATAATTGATAAATATAAAATTCCTTATGTTGATGATTCATCAAATGATGAGTTACGTTTTAAACGAAATTTCATTCGTAAAAAGGTTCTTGGCCCCTGGGTTTTGAATGATAATAAAGTTATCGATTCAATTTCTGAATCGGGTACGTTTTTTTATGAATATCAGCAATCTCTTATATATTTCATAAATGAATTCATTCGAAAGAATGTATCAGAAGTACAAAACGGTCAAATTTTAATCAAAAAGAAACATATTAAAAAATTACCTATTTTGGCTAGAGTAATGGTTTTTCAAGTTCTAACTAATTCATTGAGGCAGTTTAGAAAATTTGATTTTCAAGATATTAAGAATTTTATACAAAAAAATATTACAGGTAGTTTATACACCTCAAGACTTGGATGGTGCTTACTAGTAGACAGGGAATACTATATTTTATCAAAAGAGAGTAGAAAACAAAAAAATAAAACGATTGATTTAACTCTAGGTAAAGCAGCTAACTTTTTAGAGTATGACTACATATGCACAGAAACTAACTATAAATTTGAGAAATCAGAAAACCCAAATGTTGAATACATTGATAAGCATAAAATTAAAAATAAAAAATTGCAACTAAGAGTTTGGAGAGAAGGAGATGCATTTAGGCCATTAGGAATGTCAGGCAAACAAAAAATCAGCGATTTTTTAACAAATAAAAAATTAAATCGTTTTGAAAAATTTAATCAGCCTGTTCTTTGTGCTGATGATAAAATTATTTGGGTTTGTGGTCACAGAATCGATGACAGATATAAGATCAGTGATAGGACTACTAAATTTATTAGTCTTAATAGAATAAAGAGATCAATTGTGTAATGAAAGGAATAGATCAAAATCTTGAAAAATATATATCAGATCAAGATATAACTAAAAGAGTCAAAGAAATTTCAAATGAAATTTCGCGCTTATACTGTGACAAAAATCCTATTTTAATTGGAGTTTTAAATGGTAGTTTTATTTTTATATCTGATCTTGTAAGACATCTAAACATTCATTGTGAGGTTGATTTTATAAAAATATCTAGTTATTCGGGGAAAGAATCTGTTGGAAAAATAAATATGACCAAAGATTTAGATCTAGACATTAAAAATAGAAGTGTAATAATCATCGAAGATATTATCGATTCAGGTAATTCAATAAAGTATTTATATGATCATATCAGTAATTTAAATCCTAAAGATATAGCAGTTATTTCACTCCTAGTAAAAAAGAGTGTATCTAAGCTAAATTTTAAAATTGATTTTATAGGATTTGAAATATCTTCAGAATTTGTCGTAGGATATGGATTAGATTACAACCAAAAATTAAGGAACTTGAAATCAATTTATAAGTTATAAAAACACCATGTTTGGGAATAAGGAAAATTATGGAAGAAAAGAAAAAATCCTCCGATAAAAAAAGTAATGAAAAGTTAGAATTCCAATGGAAAAAAGCTGGCAAAACCAGTTTCATTTGGATTACAATTATTTTAGTGACTGTATATTTTTCTAGTATCTTATCTGAGAACAGAAATAATGAAGTAGAAATAGAATACACAGAATACAAGAGCTATCTTGATGAAGGTGCTATCAAAAAAGCTACTATAATTAATAAAACTTTCTTTGGCGAGTTTAAAGAAAATCAGACAATTGAAACACCTTTGGGAATGCGTGATGATATTATAAAATTCCGTCTTACAATGCCGTTTATTGATAGAACAATTACTGAAGAATGGGATGCCGCTGGAGTTCAGTATAGTTTTAAAGAAAAAAGTATAGATTGGACTGGATATTTTTTAAATATGCTACCATGGATATTACTTATAGGCTTTTGGTTTTTTATGCTTCGGCGCATGCAAGGTGGAGCTGGAGGCATGGGGAACATATTCAAATTTGGAAAAAGTAAGGCCTCATTATGGACATCCGATCAACCTAGAGTGACTTTTAAAGATGTCGCAGGATGTGAGGAAGCAAAAGAAGAATTAAAAGAGGTAATTGAATATCTTAAGAGTCCAAAAAGATTTCAAAAACTTGGAGCAAAAGTACCAAAAGGTGCTCTTTTAGTTGGTCAGCCTGGTACTGGAAAAACTCTAATGGCCAGAGCTATTGCAGGAGAAGCTGGTGTGCCATTTTACAGTTTAAGTGGTGCTGATTTTGTAGAAATGTTTGTAGGTGTTGGCGCATCTAGAGTAAGAGATCTCTTCGAACAAGCTAAAAAAAGTACACCATGTATTATTTTCATTGATGAGTTAGATGCTGTTGGTAGGCAAAGAGGAGCTGGCATTGGCGGAGGACATGATGAGCGTGAACAAACTTTAAACGCTCTATTAGTAGAGATGGATGGATTTGAAAATGATAAAAATATCATAGTTATTGCTGCTACAAATAGGCCTGATGTTCTAGATGCAGCACTTTTGAGACCTGGCCGTTTTGATAGGCAAATAATCGTAGATGTCCCAGATTACAAAGGCAGGTTAGGAATTTTAGAGGTCCATACAAAAAAAGTTGTCTTGAATAAGCGTAAAGTAGATTTAAAGTCATTAGCAAAAGGAACTCCTGGAATGGTAGGTGCTGATTTAGCAAATATAGTTAATGAGGCTGCTCTACTAGCTGCGAGAGACAAAAAACTGTCTATTGATATGGATGACTTCGAAGAAGCCAAAGATAAAGTAATGATGGGAGTACAGAGAAAAAGTATGGTTCTTACTGATGAAGAAAAGGAAACAACCGCATATCATGAAGCAGGTCATGCTATTGTCGCAATAAGAACAGAAGGTGCAGACCCAGTTCATAAGGTTACGATAATTCCTAGAGGAAGAGCTTTAGGTGTGACAATGCAGTTACCCATGGATGAAAAGCATGGTTATTCAAAACCATACGTTGATGGTAGGTTAGCAATTTTAATGGGAGGGCGTGCTGCTGAGATGCTAATTTTTGATAAAATGACTACAGGTGCTGGTAATGATATCGAGCAGGCGACGCAGATTGCAAGGAAGATGGTCACTGAATGGGGTATGAGCGAGTCATTAGGGCCCATGACTTTTGGAAAAAAGAATGATGAAGTTTTTCTTGGTCGTGAAATTCAGTCTCAAAGAAATTATAGTGAAGTTACTGCTAGAATGATAGATGAAGAGATCGCAAAGATAATAAGAACCGCGCAAAAAAGATCAGAGGAAATTTTAAATGATAATCAAGAATTGTTGCACAGCATGGCAAAGTCTTTGCTCAAACATGAGACTATAGATTCAAAAGATATACAAAAATTACTAGATGGTAAAAAGATCATTAGAAGAAAACCCAGTATCAAAACCTCGAAAAGTTCTAATGGCAAAGTAAAATCAACTTCAACCTCAGTAAGAGCAAACGGTAAATTGTAATTCATTTAGCTCAAGAATGAAATTTTTTTTGAGGACTATATTATAAAGATTAATAGTTTCAGAAAATGGTTGTCAAATCCTTCTAGTGTACTCACTATGGGAGTTCTAAATGTTACTCCAGATTCATTTAGTGATGGCGGAAAATTCAATCGACTTGATTTGGCCTTAAAACATATTGACAGTATGGTAGAAAATGGCGCTGATATCATAGACATTGGAGGGGAGTCAACTAAACCGGGTTCAGATCCAGTTTCAATTGATGAAGAATTAAATAGAGTCATCCCCATATTAAATGAGGTCAAAAAAACTAGTAATGACACTCTGATTTCAGTAGATACTTATAAATCTGTTGTTGCCAAAGAGGCAATTAAAGCTGGTGCAGATATCATAAATGATATAAGCGGTTTAGCATTTGATGAAAATATGGCACCTCTTTTGGCAAAAAATGATATCCCAATTATTATAATGCACATTCAAGGCAAGCCTAAAACAATGCAACAAAATATATCTTATAATGATTTAATTAATGATATTAAAAAATATTTTAAAAAAAGATGTGATCATGCAATAAAGTCTGGAATAAAAAAGAGTAATATTATTTTAGACCCAGGTATTGGTTTTGGTAAAACATTCAATCATAATTATAAACTTTTAAAAAATCTAGAAATATTTAAAGATATGGCATATCCCCTTCTAATTGGACCTAGCAGAAAGGCATTCATTGGAGATGTTTTAAATTTGCCACCTGATGAAAGAGTAGAGGGTACAATAGCAACAGTAGTAGCTGGTATTTTGAATGGTGCAAACATTGTTAGGGTTCATGATGTAAAAGAAAATAAAAGAGCAATTACAGTAACAGAAAACATATTGGCTGCTAAATGATTGATCTTTTTAAAATTGGGTTTATAAAAGTATCTCTTATAGATATTATAGATATTCTTTTGGTAACATGGATTTTCTATAAAGTTTACCAATATTTTAAAGAAACTAGAGCAGGGCAGATGCTCATAGGGCTAATTATTCTTCTAATTGCTTCCTTCTTGTTCAATGCCTTCGGCATAAGTGCTACTTCTTGGCTAATCAATCAATTTCAAACAATCTGGGTTGTTGCCTTTGTAATCTTATTCCAACCTGAGATACGTAGATTATTGATATATGTTGGACAAACGAGGTTTTTCAGGACAATTTTTAGAGTAGGAACCTCAAGATCATTAGAGGCTATAGTTGATGCTTCATTACAGCTTAGTAGTACAAAGTGCGGTGCGCTGATTGTAGTTCAAAGAGAAACAGGTTTGCGCATTTACAAAGAGACTGGAACATCAATTAAAGGAGAGGTTTCCTCAGGACTATTATTGTCCATTTTTAATCCAAGCTCTCCATTGCATGATGGTGCAGTTATTTTGCAAAACACACTAGTTGAAGCTGCCGGTTGTATCTTACCATTAACTGAAAGTGATATGATAACACCTGATATGGGCACAAGGCATAGGGCTGCTTTAGGATTAACAGAGGAAACTGACGCTATTGTCATTGTCATTTCAGAGGAACGCGGTGCTATAGCTGCAGCTGAAGATGGAAGGTTTGTTAACCTTGATATGGATGAAATGGCTTTAAGGCGGTTCTTAAATGAAAGGTTATTTATATCTTCCGGAGATTAATAATCTAGAACATTAAATTATTCAGATTTAGTAAATTATTACATGGAAATTTCTGAAATAAAAGAAGTGTTTATTGCTGCTAACCAAAAATATTCATCACTAAGGGGGTATCTTTGATTTAGAACTATTAAACTCAAATCTAGATACGCTTAAGTTAAAAACTTCAGATTCAAATTTTTGGGATGATAATTTAAGAGCATCAGCTATTCTTAAAAAAATTTCTAGAATTGAAAAAGAAATTGAAACTTGGAATGGAATTGATGATATCAAAAATGAT
>JAYPIC010000078.1:0-7777 GCA_038127595.1 bacterium
GGACTCATGTCTGATGCTTTCATCACAATTATTTTGTTTTTATCTGCTTTTTTAATAATCTGCTCGACTATTTCACCCTCTTTTTCCTCATGAGAGTATTGTACTCCGGATCTTCGAATGAACTTGATAATTTTACTAAAATAATTTGAACCTTTGTTTTGAGATTTATTTTTATCAAGTACTGTAAAAATGTCAATACCAACATTTAAGGCCATAGCTACCCTAATTGCATACTTCGCAACTTTCAGCATTCCATCTTTATAATCTAGCGGCAAAAGAATTTTATCAAATTTCTGATCTTCATAATCGTTCACAATTAATATAGAGCTATTTATGTACTGCAGCAGGTCATGAGACATATTCCTCTTCCTACTTTTACCAAGTATTGTTACATCATATTCCCCAAATTGAACTTCTTCCCTAAGTTCTGCTATTATGTCCCCATTGCGGAGAATTAAGTTAACATCTTCACATGTCGTACCTGATAAATACACCATTTTTCTGCCTTCACCGTCATCGATTAACTTGTTTTTTGGAAACCCAGTTTCAGTCTGTTTTATATCTATTAGTTTATTTTGCGATAAATAGTTAAACGCCCATTCTAAAACATCTACCCCAGGTGCATCGAAATCCCACGACTCTAATTGATCTTGAGCAAGTTCCACTAATTGCGAACTAAATTCACTTATTTTTTCACCAACATCTATGATTGTAGTTTTAGCATTGAATGCTTGAGCAACTTTCATACCTAACTTAAGCGTAGGTTTAGAAAAATCTTTACTTCCAATTGCAATTAATATTTTCATAAATAGATCCTATTCAATTCAATTAATTAATGGCCAATAAACATTTACGTAAAATATCAGTAGTATTATCGATACAAATCCTACCCTAAGTCCAATTTTTAAAAAATCGGAGGCCTTAACCATACCACTTGAATAGACAATGGTACAAGCGGGAGCAGCAACAGCAGTAAAATAACTGAAAGCAGAGGACATAGCAGTTAATAAACCAACATCAAGCATTTCAGGAACCAAATTCAATGTAACAGGACCTAAAACAGCTACTGTGGCTGAGCTAGATAATACATTTGACATTCCTGTTGTCATAAAAATAACTAATAAATCACTAACAAAGGGTACAGAAGAAATAACATCTCCCAAGCCATACAAAATTTTATCTGATAGCCACGTTGCAGCACCCGTTAGCCGAATGCTAGTCCCCAAAGAAATTGTAGAACCAAAAAGAATTATCACACCCCAGTGTGTATTTCTATTTAGATCACTCCACTTTACAAATCCGCCGATCAGGTAAATGAAAACACCTGATAAAGCAATAGTACCCAAACCAAATTTCTCGCTAAGAAATACCCAACCTAGGACTATAAGAAAAAATATCAAAACAGTGAGTGTATTTCTACCTGTCATACTTCTAGATCTTGCAACCTTGATTACCAACTTTCTAATACTGCTGTCGAGAATCTTATATTCTGGTTTAAACGTTCTGATAATTACCCAATTTACTATTGGTATTTGGAACAATATGAATGGATAAGTTCTTACCATCCATTCAAAATAGGAGATTGATATGTCAGATTGATTAAGATAGTTAATCATGATCACATTTCTTCCACCTCCTGATGGCGTACCAATAGACCCTATTAAACATCCATATGCTATAGAAAATAAAATAGTAGCAGATAAACCTTTTATTTGTGATAGGTCTGAAGATGTGAAACGAATTAGCGACATACCAATAGGTAACATTATCGCAGCTACAGTATGTTCGCCAATAAAAGAAGATAACATTGCTGATATTGATAGAAACCCTAAAGCTATATTAGATGTCTTATTACCAGTAATTTTTAAAATTCCTAATGCAATTCTTGAGTCCCACCCTTGCCTTATGATTACAACTGCAAGCATCAGTGAACCCATGATAAAGAAAACAGCATCACTCATAAACGATTTTGCAATGCCATCAACCGAACCTACATTACAATATATTTGAGATATTATGATAAAAATTGCTACCGCAGGTAAGGGTATTGGCTCTTTAATAATTAATACTAAAGCTACTACTAAGATAATTATAGCAGTTTTCCCTTCATTAGGTAAACCTTCAGGTGAAGGAATATTTAATAAACAGACTCCTAAAATTATCGAAAAAAGAAACCATTTTTTTTGCGTAGCCCAAAAAAGAAAATTACTTAGTGAAATGTTAGAAAAACCTAACAAAGGATACTCGAAATGGACTTAAAAAAATTAATAATGAATGAATTTTAATATTAAACGCTATTGATATATTAATTATAAAAAAATATTTTAAGGTTATTACGTATATCAAATATATTTGTACTACTATTTACTTAACAATTAATAATATAATTATGTACACTATTCCTTTGTTTCCGCTAAACATGGTTGTTCTTCCTTTTGAACAAGTTCCCTTGCATATTTTTGAGCCGCGTTACAAAAAAATGATCGATGAGTCTTTAAAAAATAATACACCATTTGGTATTGTATCAAAAAGCAATGGCTCAGTTGATAGTGTTGGCTGTTCGCTTAAAGTAACAAAAGTTATCAAACACTATGAAAGCGGTGAATATGATTTAATAGCCACCGGTGATAAGTGTTTCCAAGTAATTGAAAGATCAAAAATCAACGATCTTTGGGTCGGAAATATCGAGTATATGAAAACGCCAGAAATTGAAGACAAAAATATCTTAAAATCCGTGCAAAACAAATATCTAGAATTACTAATTAAACTAAAGAATGAAAAAAATTTTGAATTACTTATGGATAAAGATATATCTTTCCAATTTTTAACAGGAATATCACTCCCAATTGATATAAAAAGAAGCATTCTTATGCTTGATAATGAAACCAAGCGTTTGATTTATATAAACGACTTGTTTAAGAAAATATTGTCACAGAAAATACAAAACAC
Organism: bacterium; assembly: GCA_038127595.1. Taxonomy (GTDB): domain Bacteria; phylum Fidelibacterota; class Marinisomatia; order Marinisomatales; family UBA1611; genus TMED80. The sequence continues at coordinate 2,950 of JAYPIC010000078.1, forward strand.
TGAAAATAATTTTCCAGAGGCTTAGTTAATTTTCATCAAGTTTTTCTATTCTTCTTTGATGTCGACCAGATTCAAAATCAGTAGACAGCCATACCTCAATAATCTTATACATTTCCTCCTCAGACATAAACCTAGCACCTAAGGATAAAATATTTGCGTTATTATGTTGTCTTGATAACTTAATAATTTCATCTGGACCATTGTAAAATACCGCAGCTCTTACCCCTTTGACTCTATTTGCGGCCATTGCTTCTCCCTGCCCGGAGCCACCAAGAATTATTCCTTTGCTTTCAGGATCATTTGATACTGCATTTGCGCAAGGAAAAATAAAATCAGGGTAGTCATCAAGCGCATCATATTCATATGCTCCATGATCGATCACTTCATAGTTTAAATCAGATAAATACAATTTAACTTTTTCTTTTAGCTCTAAACCAGCATGATCAGTTGCTAGATGAATTTTCATAACAAATTTTTTAAAGCCTCATTAATTTTTTCTATAACTTTTTCTGGAGTAAAACCAAATTTCTCAGCTAAATCTGATGCTGGTGCTGAACTTCCGAAATGATTAAGACCAATTGATATACCGTTATTTCCTATATACTTTTCCCAGCCATGAGTAATACCAGCCTCGATAGATACTTTTAAATTCCCTCTAAATGGTATCAACTCTGCTTTGTAGTCATCGGATTGCTGTTCATACAACTCCCAGCATGGCATACTAACGACGCGGACTCTCTTATTATTTAATTTTTTTGCTACTTTTATTGCTAGGCTAACCTCAGAACCAGTAGCTAAAATTACTATTTCAGGCAAACCATCACATTCAAAAACTGGATACGCACCTTTGGATACATCTGCATCAATTTGCTTTTGATCTTTTTCTAATACGGGGACACCTTGCCTAGTAAGAAGTAATGCTGATGGTGCATTTTTATCTTTTAATGCAAGCTTAATGCACGAAGCAGTTTCCTTTGCATCAGCTGGTCTGTAAACATTAAAGTTTGGTATAGCTCGAAGACTCATCGTTTGCTCCACAGGCTGGTGCGTAGGCCCATCCTCACCAACATAAAATGAATCATGTGTAAACTCATGAATCACCCTAATATTCTGAATTGCTGCCAGTCTCAAGGCTGGCCTTTCATAATCAGCAAAAACTAAAAAAGTACCGCCAAACGGAATAACACCTCCATGTAATGCCATTCCATTCATCATAGCAGCCATCGGGAATTCTCTTACCCCAAAAGGGATATTTCTACCTGAATGGTTATCTTTCGTGAAATCACCAAACTTCTTCGCAAAGTTTCCAGTGTAATTTGATGGCTCTAAATCTGCAGAACCACCAACTAATTGAGGTAGAGAATCAGCTATTGAATCTAGAACGGCTCCAAAGGCTTTTCTTGTAGCAAGTGTTTCACCCTTATCAAAATCTGGCATCTCAAGACCTGCAATCATTTTTTCACCAATTGTATTTTCGATAATATTCTTAAAATTTGAATCCTTAGATACTTGACCAAAGCGTACGCTCCATTTTTCAGCCTCTTTGGTTAAATCAGCGTACCTGGTTCGAAAATGCTCAATAACCTCAGCAGGTACGTAAAATTTTTTATCAGGCAAACCTAATTTCTTTTTTGTAAGATCTATTTCATCTTGAGGCAAGGGCGCACCATGTGTATTATGGTCTTTTTCCATGCTAGCAGAGCCCTTAGCCATTATAGTATTGCCTATTATTATGCTTGGCTTGTCCATTACTTTAGCAGTCTCTATTGCAAAATGCATTGCGCTATGATCATGGCCATCAATTGTTTGCACGTTCCAACCTAACCCATCAAAAACAGTAGCATAATCAACAGAATCTGACCTTGAAACAGTTCCTGATATTTGAGCATCATTTGCATCATAATAGACTACAAGTTTTTTTAATCCCAAATGCCCGGCAATAGCTGCAGCACCCAGCGCTACAGGCTCTTGAAGATCCCCATCTGTGGCAAGAACGTAAGTGTAATGGTCTACTACTTTTTGCTCTACATCATCTGATTTTGTAATATCTGCAAGATAAGCTTCTGCAAAGGCCATACCCACACCCATTGCAAAGCCCTGTCCTAGAGGACCAGTTGTACATTCGACGCCTTTTATTTCAACTTCAGGATGCCCTGGAGTTTGACTACCTAACTGTCTAAACTTTTTTAAATCAGATAGTTTCATCCAGCCAAGCATATGTAAAATACCATATTGTAACATTGACATGTGCCCGCCTGAGAGAATGAACCGATCACGATCAAACCACGAAGGGTCCTTAGGGTTAAACTTTATATAATCTTTAAATAATAAGTAAATGAAATCAGCAGAACTCATAGCCCCACCAGGATGACCACTATTTGCTTTTCTTACGCCATCCATCACTAATCCTTTTAATACAGCTATGCTAAACTGATCTTTATCCGTTATGGACCAATATTCGAAAGAGTCTAAATCTTTATAACTGTGCATTAGGTTAGAATTGAAATGTACTTATTTTTAATTAATTTGAAGGCTCATCGTAAATATTATCTAAATCAATATCAACGTCTTTTTTCTTTTTTTCAACAACTTTAAACATCTCTTCTGCCGCTAAGTTCATGGAGTTAGCGATGAAAGCGTCAGGTAGTGATTGAATGCGAATATTATAATTATTTACACTTTCATTATAAAGTTCACGTCTATCAGCAATATCATTTTCTAACCCACTAATTCTTTCTTGAAGTTTAAGAAAATTATCATTTGATCTTAATTCAGGGTAAGCCTCTGAAAGAGCAAAAATAGATTTTAAAGCACTAGACATTTCGTTGTCTGCATCTGCTTTCTCAGAGACGCTACTGGCGCCTAAATAGAAGGACCTGGCCTCCATTATAGTATCAAACATTTTCTTTTCATGCTTTACAAATGACTTTAACACTTTAACCAATTTTGGAATTTCATCAGACCTTTGCATTAATAGAACATCAATGTTAGCCCATGATTTTTTTATATTTTCCTTAACCTGAATAAGACCATTATAAACTGTAAGGAACCAAGAAATAAGACTAAAAAGAATTAGAACCAGAACAAATATAACTACATAGCTCATAGGTTATCTTTTATTCTCAAATTGATAAAGCAGATTTTGCATTGGCATAGAAATCTTTAATTACTTTTTGAGGATTCTCAGAGCCAAAAACTTCTGATCCAGCCACCAAAATATCTCCACCGGCAGAAATAACCTCATTAGCATTATGAAGTTTTATACCACCATCAACTTGAATTTGAACTCGTTCCAAGCAATTATCTTTTAAATATTTTTTAATTTCCATAATTCTAGCCGTTGAGCCTTCAATGTATCCTTGGCCGCCGAACCCTGGCTCGACGCTCATCACAAGCACTAAATCAATTTTATCTATATAAGGTTTTATTTCACTAAAAGGTGTAGATGGCTTTAATGAAATTCCAACCATCTTGCCTGTGTCACGAATCAAGTCAATTACCTCATTTGGATTATCAGTGGCTTCAATATGAAATGTAATATTGTCCGCACCTGCCCTTGCAAAAGGCTCAACTAAATTTTCGGGATTTACCACCATCATGTGGACATCAATAAATTTTTCAGTATTTTTTCTTAAAGACTTAACTACAGGGGGACCGATAGTAAGATTTGGTACAAATTGATTGTCCATTACATCTACATGAATCCAATCCGCACCACCTTCAGCACAAATATTCAGTGCACCTTTAAGATCAGAGAAATCAGCAGAGAGTATAGATGGGGCAAGTTTGAATTCTGAAAGCATATATATTACGACAAATTAACAATATTTTTTCAAGAGATAAATATCATTACGTTTAAATATATGTAAATGTTATCTCCTTTTTCATATCAGGGTGCAAACTTTTATGGACTGGGCATGCTAATGCGGCCTTTTCAAGGCGTATTCTATCTTTTTGTGAGAGGTCTTTACTCATTTTAATTTCAATGACAATATCGCTAATTGTTCTGGGATTTGCACCCATAATCTTTTTCACATTAGCGCTAGTTTTTGAAACATCTATATTATTTTTTTCTGCTGCAATAGCTATAATTGTTATCATGCACGATGCTAGAGCTGTCGCAACTAAGTCAGTCGGTGAAAATGCTTCACCCTTGCCATTATTGTCTATTGGGGCGTCAGTTAGAATAACCTGACCAGAAGCAGTATGTGTTGCTTCAGTCCTTAGGTTGTTTTTATATAAAATTGTTGATGTACTCATGACCTTACTTACAGACCTCCTTAAAAATACGTTTAAAATTATCACCTAAAATTTTTCTTACTTCTCTAATTGTATAACCATGCTCAATTAATTTTTTGGTTAAAAATGGTAACTTGGTAACATTCTCTAAACCAGTTGGCATAATTTCAACACCATCATAATCTGAACCTATACCAACATGATCAATTCCAACTAAATCCACTACATATTTTATGTGTTTAATTACATCATTTATGCTGGGAGCAATTCTTGCTTTTTCATGTTTCAATAACTTCATCTCTTCATACCAATATTCATTTGAAAGAGTGTCATACTTGCTTGCAAGCATATCTAATTCGGTATCATACTTCATATTTACCATGTTTGCTTTCTCAGTAAATGTACTATCAATGTAGCCAGGATAAAAATTTATAAACACAGCACCACCTGTTTTGGCTATTGCTTTAATTTGAGCATCTTTGAGATTTCTGTAATGAGGACAAAGTTCATAAACAGATGAATGCGATGCAATGATAGGATCATTTGTAGTATTAACAACGTCCCAGAAAGCTTGTTCTCCAATATGCGA
>JAYPIC010000079.1:0-7549 GCA_038127595.1 bacterium
TTCTTCAGGAATTTTTTTTCCACAAACAGCACAAATACCAAATTCGCCTGAATCGATGCGCTGAAGAGCTAAATTTAAAAAATTAATGTAATCAGTTTCTCTATTCATCAAATGGAAACCTTTTTCTCTTTCATAAGAATCTGTACCTGCATCAGCCATATGAACACTATATACAGAATCTTGAGCTAAACTAGCGTTACCTTTTGAATCAATATTTAGATCATCCCTGATATCATCCATATTCCCATTAAGCTCATCTATTCTTTTTGTTATTTCCTTTTTAAAACGAGCTAGATCTTTTTTACTGTACTTATCTTTTGACATTTTATTTAATTCCTTACTTATCAGCTACTTTGACAACTATTTTTATTAGCTTTTCTTTTATTTGAAATTCAGCTTTATATCCCTCTACATCAGTGATATTACTAATAAAGGTTGTAAGAGTTTCATTACAAAAATATTCATAAAATTTACTAACAGCTTCCTGAAATTCGCCATCCAATTCCCAATAAATATTTATTCTATCTTCAACAGAAAATCCAGCATCTTTCCTTACGTTTTGAACCTGTCTTACTAAATCTCTTACAATACCTTCCTGAATAAGATCATCACTTAATTCTAAGGAAAGACCTACTGTTATTCCATTACCACTTACTGCTGAGAAACCTTCTGCAGGTAAAGTTTCAATAATTATATCTTCTTGTATTAAATTGAATTCATTATTGTTTTTTTCAACACGAATTTTACCTGTAGATTCATATTCATTAAACAATTCGTCATTATTTTGAGTGTTCAAAAAACCTATAATATCTTTTAATCCACTTTGATATTTTCTGCCTAACACAGGCAAGTTGGGCTTTATTTTGTAGTTAACTAAATCGCCCGCATTTGTCAGGCGTTCAATTGACTTTACATTTAGCTCATCTAGTATTATATCTCTGTATAGATCTATAAAATTAGACATCTCATCATTTTCTATAGCATAAGATACTTTTGACAATGGTTGTCTTATTTTTACTTTAGATTGATTTCTAGCTGAACGACCAAGCTCAACCACTCGTTTAAGAGAATCAACCTTATCAATTATATCTTGATCAATGAGACTTTCATCATGCAATGGATAATCACAAAGATGGACGCTTTCTGGCGCATCAGGGTCAAGATTGACAACTAAATTTTCATACATTTTTTCAGTACAAAACGGTAAAACAGGAGAAATACATTTAATGCTATTAACTAGTACATGATACAAAGTGGCGTACGCAGTAAACTTATCTTTATCATCTTCAGATTTCCAGAACCTTCTTCTGTTCCTTCTTATATACCAGTTTGATAATTCTTCTATAAATATATCAAATGAATGTACTAAACTTGCCACATCATAATTATCAAGAAGGGATTTACCATTTTTTATTAATATATGCAACTTTGACAAAACCCATCTATCAAGGATTGTTAAATTATTTCGATCAAGTTTGCCATGGTCATTTAAATTAAATCCATCCACAGATGCATACGTTGAAAAGAAGGAATATACATTCCAAAACGTAATTAATTTTTTTCGAATTTCATCTGCTGGGCCATATCCAAAAAGTAAGTTGTTTTCAAGGTTTTGTCCTGCATACATCCAACGCATCACATCAACGCCCATTTTTTCGGCAGCATCATCAAACCAAATTGCATTACCCCAGCTCTTATGCATTTCACGCCCATTCTCATCTTTAACCAGTGCGTGTCCAAGCAATGTTTTGAAAGGTGCGCTTTCATCTAACCAACTAGACATAGCTAGTAATGAATAAAACCAATTTCTAAATTGTCCGGGAAAGCATTCAGTAACAAAATCAGCAGGATACCATTCTTTCCAGTGATCTTTATCGGATATGTAGTCAAGTGTAGAGAAAGGGACAATACCAGCGTCAAGCCAAGGGTTACCAACGTCTAAAATTCTTTTACCAATTAAACCAGTATCAGGATGTTTAATTTCAATACTATCAATCCAAGGTCTATGAGGACTATTACCCTCAAATTCATCATAACCAGATACAGCTAAGCTTTTTAACTCTTCTTCAGACCCAACAACATAAAAAGAATCATCCTCAAATACCCAGATTGGAAGTGCAAGGCCCCAAAATCTCTTTTTAGAGATCATCCAATCACCCATATTGTCTAGCCACTCATGCTCTCTTTCCCTGCCCCAAGCAGGAATCCAATTAACTTCGTCTACAACGTTCTTAATTTTATCTCGCCAATTCATATTTATATACCACTCTTCAACTAAACGAAAAACTAATTCATCGCCAGATCTCCAACAATGTGGATATACATGCGGATATTCTTCTACATAAACAAGAAATTCTCTATCTCTTAAATCTTGAATAATTTGATCAATTGTATTTGGATCGGTAGCTGATTTATTTTCAAGCCATCCAAAACCGCTCATGAATTTTGCCTCCTCATCTAATGGAGCTATATTTATAAGCCCTTTTTCCTTTCCAACTTTATGATCAATGTCACCACACCCTGGAGCCATATGAACAATTCCTGTACCTTCACCGGCTACAACTATATCATTACCAATTTTATCTTTTCCTGGGTCGATTACCCGATGCTGCATTACAGATGTTATACCATCCTTTTCTAATTCATCATTGATAAATGGGAAACCACCTGGTTTATTTTGAGCATGAAGATCATCAAAAGGTCCTATATACTCTAGTCCAACTAGTTCACTACCTTTAACAGAACCAATCTCTTCATAACCACCATGTTCTTTAAAGATCTGAGAAATTGTTTTAAGCTTAGGAACTCCCTCGACCCACTGTTTTTTTTCAGAGAACTGTTTCTCTAATCTCTGGTATTCTAAATTATCTTTAGCGAAATAATATATACTACCATCAACAGATTTTAATTTAACATACTCTAAATTAACATTGACAGCAACAACAACATTAGAGGTCAAAGTCCAGGGTGTCGTTGTCCAGACCAGTAAATATTCATTTTCTCTATTTTTTATTGGAAAGCGTACAAAAACTGATTTATGCGATACTAATTTACGACCCTCAATTACCTCCATTTGGGAGTAGGAAGTACCAGACCTGCCACTCCATGGCACTACATCAACATCACGGTATATTTTCTTCTCTTCAAATAATTTTTTTAAAAATCTCCATATTGTATAGTTGTTATCATTGGACATTGTATAATAGGAATTTTCCCAGTCCATCCAATATCCCAATCGAACAGATTGCTGGGTTTGGATCTTTGAATACTTTAATACTCTCTCTTTACAGAGATTTACAAATTTTTCAACACCAAATTCTTCAACATCTTTTTTCGATTTGAACCCCAGCTCTTTCTCGACCTCAATCTCAACCCAGAGACCTTGACAATCAAAACCATTCTGATATCTGAGCTCATAGCCAGACATAGATTTATACCTATTGTAAATATCTTTTAAAGTACGACCCCAGGCATGATGAACACCCATTGGGTTATTTGCTGTAATTGGCCCATCAATAAAACTCCACTTTTCATTACCTTTGTTTAGTTTACGCCTCTTGTTAAATATATTTTCTTTCTCCCAGAACTCTAATACTTCATGTTCCTGAGAGATGAAATCAACACTGGATGAGATTTTTTTTATGGCCATAACTTGTTTTAAATAAAAGTTTTATTGGCCGAGAAATTACTTGTGTTTTGATTTACTTTGCTAGTTAAGAAAAAACAAATTTCGGTTGTTTTTGCATAGCTTAATCATATGGTTAATTAATATTTAATAGTTTAGAGTGACAAAACGGGAGGAACCGTCATTTTTCTTTACCAATAACAATAAACTACCTCTTTTTCTAGATGCTTTTTCTTTCTTTTTAAATTCTTTCAAGGAATTAACTTGCTGGGTGCCAACTCTCTTAATTACATCACCCTCTACTAAACCTTTATCAGCGGCTTCACTATTAACATCTACTGACACGACAACAATTTTCCCATCATCTTCATCAATATTATATTTTTCCATTAAATCTGCATTTATTTCTTTAAGTTCCAGACCTAATACAGATTCATTTGAAGAATTACTTTTAACGGCAACTTGTTTTCCATCTTTTAGCTCTTGAAGTACGACGCTAAGGTTCTTTTTACTTCCATTCCTAAAAACAACAACATCAGACTTAGACCCAGGTGGCATGAGTGAAACAATATTTCTAAGGTTAGATGGATCTGTAATATTTTTATTATCGAATCTGATGATCACATCTCCTTCCTGAACACCTCCCAACTCAGCTGGGCTGTCTCCGACAACTTGAGTAACTAGCGCACCATCTCTAGAATTCATTTCTAATGCTTTCGCTGCATCTGCATCAAGAGGCTGTATGTAAACTCCAAGCCACGATCTAGTCACATAGCCTTTATCAATCAAGTCAGACATTATTCTTTCAGTCATATTTGAAGGTATTGCAAAACCTACTCCTCTATTACTTTTTTCGTAACCTCCAGTGGCAATGGCAGTATTTATACCAATTAATTCACCTTTCATATTCAAGAGGGCACCACCACTATTTCCTGGGTTTATAGCAGCATCTGTTTGTATAAAATCTTCATAACTTTGTCCTCTAATAATGTTTGATCTACCCATAGCACTTACAATACCAGTAGTCACTGTATGACTTAAATTTTCAGAAAAAGGACTTCCCACGGCCATCACCCATTCCCCCACTCTAAGCTTGTCTGAATCACCAAGTTTCAGCTGCCTGAGATTGTCTGCTTCTATCTTTAGAATTGCCAAATCAGACTTTGGGTCTGTTCCCATGATTTCAGCTTTGTATTCACGCTTATCAAACAGCTTTACCTTTATATTATCCATATCCTCAACAACGTGATTATTTGTAATAATATATCCATTTCTTGCATCAACTATGACGCCAGATCCCAAGGCATTTGTTTTGTATTCTCTTTCACCGTTTGGGTCCATATAAGGGTTAAAGAAAAAATAAAGATCGTTGTTTGGTACTTTCATAATCTTATCTGTTATTATAGTGACAACGGCAGGCTTCGCTTGTTCTGCCACATCAGCAAAAGAGTCACTAAACTGTTGAACAACAGAATTTTGAGAAAAAAGACTACTGGTAATAAAAAAAGTTAGTACTAAAATTCTAATCATTATGATTCCTTTAAATTTTATTCTCTAATAATGCAATACAATAGCATAATGTTCCAAAAAAAAAGCCCTCAAAAGAGGGCTTTTTTAATAATAAATAGATAACTTATTTTAAAAATAACATCTTTCTCATTGCACTTTTAGCTTCAGTTTGAAGTGTATAAAAATACATACCAGTTGAAACTTGTATTCCATTATCGTTTGTACCATCCCACTGAACAGTGTGATAACCAGGTGTTATTTTTTCATTCTTTAATGTCTTAACTTTTTGACCCATTAAATTAAAAATAGATATATCCACTTTAGTTACCTCAGGTATGTCAAATCTAATTTCAGTATTTGGGTTAAATGGGTTCGGGTAATTTTGATGAAGCGCAAACACACCAGGAACCAGTTTAATAGCCGCTGAGACAACATTAGAAGAAACGTTTGCTATACTACCCTTTGGCCCTGAAACAATAACATTGTTGATATTCACGCTACTTTCATCAAGTAAATCCCCAAAAAAGTTAAATGACATTTTAAGCAAATCATTATTTTCATTTGGAATGATGAAATCACCAGCAATATCAAAAACAATGACTTTTATCAACCCTTCATCAATATGATTAAAAGTACTCACTACGTTATCCTGCATAACTACCAAAGAAGGTGCACTTAGGCTAAGAATATCAGAGTCATATTCAATATCAAATTCTAATCCCTTTAAACCTCCATCGTACGAAAGATTAACTGTTAAATCTGAAGTATTGTAGTTTGGCACTAATTCTAAGGATGCAAAACTTCCATAATTAGCTACTCTGGCTGTAGAAGATCCGGATATAATATCAACCACCATTACAACATCAGCAATATTGAGTTCATCATCCATATTTACATCAGAATTATTAAAAGCTGCGCTACTTGGAGTGGTTTCCTCAAGGATAAAGTCAACCAATGTTAGAACGTCTTCAATTGTTGTCTCACTATCAAAGTTTGCATCACCTACAGCAAAAGGAACAGCACATGCTGTATTCGAAGCTTTAGATTCAACAATACCATAACCACCATCTGAAGGTTCTCCAGTATCATATTGTGCTTTTACAACATAACAATAATTTGAATAATTAGACTCAACACTAACAGTATCTAAAGTATCTGCTGTAGTAGACACTAATGTAGTTATTAAATCATCAGCGACTAAATAAACATTATATGCTTCAGGATCCTCTTCTCTTAAATTGTTTGAAAAATCTGGTATTGGTCTTGGTACATAGATTTCTGGTAAAACATCACCAAGATCAGATGATTCAACTGTGAATGATTGATCAGGATTAGTATTAGAAATACGACCAGAAATAAGTTCTAAATTATTATCAGCTTCAACTGGCTCAGACTGCACAGCATAGGATACACTCTCAGGAGCACCAGGAGCACCAATGAAACCAGCTAAAATTCCGAAATCACCAGCTAAGTTGGCATAAGAATCAAATATTGTTTCGAAACCGTAGCCAGTTGATACCCAATTTCTATCGTAATATTCCGGAGTAGCTGGCTCTTGATCATTAGCAATGGATAGAAAACCTCCCCCATCACTAACTACTATGTACACATCCCCACTAGATATTTCAATCCCAGCATCAGCTAAATCTACAGAAAATTGGGTTAAAGTTGCGTCTTCTGTGCTAAAATCAAGACCACTTGCGATGTATGTAGGATCTCCAGGTGGGCCAGCAATCAACCCATCAGGATCTAGAAAAACGAGGATAGAAGCAGAATTAGATGTTCCACCACCGTACTCTGTTCCTTGGATACTTACTACAACATTCTGTAATGTTGCAGGGTAATTAGCAGGAGTAAATCTTACGCCAAAGAAGCACCCACCATAACCACAACCTATTTGTCCTTCAAAAGCTTCATCATAATATGCAAGATCATATTCTGCTACTGACCCTGGAGTTCTCCAAGACAAATATACTTTCTCATCGCCTGGGGTTGCAGATAGCGCAACTGGTGCAGGCATATCAGGAGATAAAACAAAATCCTGAACTGTTGGCTCTGCTTGAGCTAGAACTGTCACGGTTGCAACTTGAGAAGCAAAATTATTTCTAGTTACAGTAACCGCCTGAGTACCAACTATTAAATTCATTAGCATGTACGCACCATCAGCGCCTGTGGTATCTTTCAATCCACCAGCAGATACGATTGCGCTATCCAAAGGCGCTCCATTAGGGTCAGTAATAGTTCCACTAATATCACCGTAAATAAAACTTGAGGCATCTTGTACAGTGATCATATCACTTTCATAATTATCGCCGCCAACAGGACCATCATAGACAGCAACAACGCCAAAAGTATATTGAACACCATTTTGCAACCCTGTTACAGTGTAACTGGTGCTTTCGATTGGTTCAGAGT
>JAYPIC010000080.1:0-7497 GCA_038127595.1 bacterium
CTATACAATTATTTTCAGCTATATTGGCTACAAAACAGAATATTTAGTTGATGTTTGGGTACGTCCCCATGCATATGATTTCTTAAATGTTGAACTCGAAAGGTCAATTATTGAAATCGATGATGTGGTTGTAGAGGAAAATTTTTTCAAAAAGTCAATGGTAAATGAATTTCAATCAGTATCGTTTAATAGAGATGATATGAGACGTTCTCCTGGTTCGGGGCAAGAGATTACTAGGATAATCAATACATTGCCTAGTGTTGCAAGTGTCGGCGAAAACAGACAAGATATGATGGTGCGTGGAGGAGGACCAACAGAAAATGGGTTTATAATTGATAATATCTACATTCCAAGTATTTCTCATTTTCAACAAGCAGATGGAAGGTCAAATGGTCCGATTGGAATAATCAATACAGATATGGTTGAAGATTTAGATTTTTACAGCAATGGATTTTCATCAAAATATGGTAATAAACTATCAAGTTTTGGAGACATTACTTATCGTTCAGGTAATAGAGAAATGATGGAAGGATATGGTTTACTTGGAATGGGTGGTCTTGGGTTTTTAGTGGAAGGGCCATTGGGCGAGCGTTCAAGTTATATTTCTTCCTTCAGAATGAGCTATCTAGATATAATAGCAGAAGCAATCAATGCAAGTGGTGGAATGCCATCGTATAATGATTTTCAGGCAAAATTCGACTTTAATCCCAACATTTATAATACCATCTCCATTTTAGCAATTACTGGAGGAAGTTTATATGATAGAGATAAAGCTGGAGCATTAGATGTTGGTGAGAGTGAATATGGTAAGTTAGAAAATGAACAGCAAACCATAGGAATTAACTATAAAAGGATATGGAATGAAAAAGCCTATTCAAATTCTAGTATTTCTCTATCAAATAAAAATTCCATAGCACAATTTCTAAATATAAATACAGATAGTTCTGTCTTTAAAAATGATGAGCAAACACGAATTTTAAATTTCCGTCAAATCAACCATTTCAAATTGAATTCTAAATCAAATCTTGAATTTGGACTGGACGCAGAACTAACAGAGCACCATTATGACTATTCAAGAAACATAAGCGAAAATAACCCATTCATTGAAAAAATAACATTTGACCAAACGGTATCTATTGGCAACTACTCAGCATTTTTTACATTAAAAAACAATATCAGAAATAACATTGTTACTTCAATTGGTTTCAGATTTGACCGAAACGATTATGAAAAAAGAAATTTAATATCGCCAAGAGTTAATATTGATTATGAACTAATTGAAGGAAGGGCAAACATAATATTTAATCTTGGTGAATATTATCAGAATCCACCTGGGATTTACATAGCAAATAACACATCTGAAAAACTAAAAAGTGTAAAAACAAGACAATATTCGCTTGGTTTTGAACATATGATCACACCTAGTACGAAAGCTTCAATATCTGCTTATAAAAAGCAATATTTTGATAGCCCCATGTTACCAAACTCAGATATTTTTAACGATCCTACATTCTTATTTGATGAACTAAGAATGTATAATGGTATTGTATCCAACGGTGAAGCATCCTCAGAAGGGGTAGAATTTTTAGTACAGAAAAAGAGAGCTGAGAATTTCTATGGATTAATTGGAGGCTCCATTTTTAATTCAGTATTCATTGATTATGATGGCATTGAAAGAAACAGAAATCATAATTATAAATACATTTTCAATATTGTTGGTGGATACAGACCGAAATCAAATTGGGAAATATCAGTGAGATGGTCATATTTTGGTGGAAAACCATACACTCCAATAAACTTGGAATCATCAACTATATATGATGAACAATTACTTTATATAAATGAGTTCAATGAACAAAAGACACCAGATTATCACTCCCTTTTCATTCGATATGAAAAAAGATATAGTCTTAGAAAATCAAATTTGATATTATTTTTTGAAATATGGAATACATATAACAGGGAAAATATTGAAACATTTTTTTACAGCAGAGATAGGCAATCCATTGAAAAAATAGTCTATTTTAGTACAATACCAGTTGGTGGTTTTGGGATTGAATTCTAACATGGAAGAAAATAATGATGTAAACCAATCCAATTTTTGGGAAAATAGATACAAAAAAGAAGAGATTGGTTGGGATTTAGGAGCAGAAACTCCGGTTTTTACAGCACTATCTGACACATTAGATACTGGAAAAGTATGTATCCTAGGATGCGGCAACGGCTATGATGCTATTTTATTTAGCAAAAAAGGTTTTTCTGTAACTGCAGTTGACTTTGCTGAAACGCCAATACACAATTTAGAAACTAACGCTAGGTCATTATCCTTATCTATTGAAACAATTAAGAAAGATATATTCGATTTAACTCCAGATTACTCATCCCAGTTTGACTATATAATTGAGCAAACGTGTTTTTGTGCTATTGATCCTTTAAAGAGAGAACAATATAGTAATCTAGTTTATGACCTTTTAAAAGTTGGTGGCAAATTGATCGGCTTATGGATGCCATTAGATAAAGATATTGATGAAGGTGGCCCTCCATTTGGAGTGAAAGAAGACGAGATTAAAATGCTATTTTCTAACAAATGGAAGATAACGGCAGATTATTTTCCAAATCAATCAATTGAAGCTCGCAAAGGAAGAGAAAAATTGATCGTTTTTGAAAAATTATAACATGTCTGGCTCTGGAATTGGGCTATTTTTTAAAATTCTTTCAATTGAATTCATTACCTTATCATCTAGCATCTTAACATATTCAGCTGATTTAATATTTTCATCTAATTGCTTGATTGTAGTTGCTCCTAAAATTACAGTGCTCACATTTTTATTTTTTAAACACCACGCTATACTTAATTGAGCCATTGATATACCTAACTTATCTGCGATTCTAGACAATTTTATTACTTTTTTAATATTTTCAGCTCCTTGTTTCGATTCTAAACCGTCTCTAAGAAATTTGTAATCAGGCAAGCTCATTCTAGATCCTTTTGGAATACTTTCGTTATACTTCCCCGTTAAAATTCCTGATGCCAGAGGAGACCAAATTGTTGTACCCAGACCTTCAGATGAGAACAATCCTAAATATTCTTTTTCTAACTTCGAGCGATGAAACATATTATACTGCGGCTGCTCCATGGATGGCGGTGTTAGACCATACTGATAAGCTATAGAATATGCCTCTCTTATTCTATCAGCCGACCATTCTGAAGTGCCCCAATATAATATTTTCCCTTGCTTCACTAATACATCCATAGCACGGACAGTTTCTTCAACTGGGGTGTGAAAATCAGGTCTATGACAAAAATACATATCGAGATAATCTACTCTAAGTCTTTTCAAAGCAGAATCACACGCATCGCGAATGTGCTTAAAATTTAAACCGCGCTGAGTAACAGATGACCCTCCCCAAAACACTTTACTTGATACGATGTAAGTATCTCTGCTTAATCCAAGATCAAAAAGGACATCACCCATTATCTTCTCTGATTCACCTGAGGCGTATGCCTCAGCATTATCAAAAAAATTGATGCCAGCATCGTAGGCATGTTTCATTGTCTTTTTAGCTTTTGTTTTATCAAGTTGAAATGAAAAAGTGACCCATGATCCATAGGATAGTTCACTTACTCTTAAGCCTGATTTACCAAGATTTCTATATTCCATAAATTATTCCTATTATTTTTCTAACTTTAATTGAAAACAATTAAACGGCGATAAACATCAAACAGCCAACTTTTTTCTTGAGCGAGCCCAATAATACGTACCAAAACCGGTAACAAGCTCAAAAACGGTAAATAAAATTATGTTAACAGCGATACCACTAGCAAACCCATAGCTATGTAGACCAATCGATAAAAGATTTACACCAAACCAGGCCATTATAACTACAATGTTATTCAAAACCATTCCTAAAGCAAACTTATCAGGCTTGGCTAATCCACTCAACCTCATATGAACCATCATCAACTGCCACAATACAATGAGTAGTGCACCATTTTCTTTAGGGTCCCACCCCCAAAATCTTCCCCAAGACTGGTCAGCCCAAATTCCACCTAAAATTGTACCAAATAGAGTAAAGAATAACGCAATCAATGTGACCCCAAACATATTATCATAAATGCTTTTCAAACGGACACTATCTTTTGGTACTCTAATCTTTTCAATCAAATAAAGATGACCAATAAGACCAGCCATCAACGAAGTTCCATAACCAAGAATAATCGTAGTAACATGAGTAGCAAGCCAAAAGTTAGAATTTAAAACTGCAACCAACATTTCTAGAGTATCACCATCTGCAGCATAGCCAAATCCAACATAGTGAAGCATAGCTCCACTGATCGAACCAATAAAAACTCCCAATCCATCCTGCCGTATGTATTCAATGGCCAAGGAAACTAAAACAATGACAAACCCAACAAATATTACAGTTTCATATAAAGTAGAAATTGGTGGTCTGCTCATGATTACCATGCGCACATATATACCGTAGGTGTGAAGTATAAACCCGACTCCCAGTGAACCAAATGCTATCTTCCGCAATAAATCTGGTTTTATCATCCAACTTACACCAAGCAAAATAAAGCCGATAATATAAAAAACTAGACTATTTGTAAACAATTTGGCCTTATTCAACCACCTTTCTTTACTCAAAACTGAGAAATCAATACGGTCACCACTGTAGGATAGTAGACCTGCTTTATATGCTTTTAAAGCAGAACTTTGCGATTTTTCATCACCTTCAAATCTAGCAACCAAGTATGACTCTAGTGCTTTAATTATCTTGTCTTGATGTGGCTCTATCGTTCTTCCGTCAAATAATTCCCATGGAGAAATCCAAAGCCCAGTAGAATCATTTTCAGATGGAGGAATAATTTTAAGTGATTTAGCAAACTCATCTGAACTCGCTTGCTGCAAATTATACAATAGAAGTGCAATTTCTCTTTCCGTATTGGACCATTCAGATTCTGGCTTAGTCAGAACTCCCTGAGAAATTCCAAATAAAGATTCTCTATGAGACATAATGTGGGCGTAACTAGTGAGTTGCCCGGGCTCAATATGTAAGTATTGAGCAGCTTCTGGGCTCTGAACTGTAAACAAAGGTAAAAGACAGCTAAGACTAGAAACAATTTCTCTAAATTTCATTACATTTTGATAAACCTCGATCATTTGAGATTCAAATACATCTCTATCCTCTTCCTTTTTCTCAAAAATATTTCTGATAAGGGTAAGTTGCTTTTCAACGCCTGGAAAAATTTCATTGTAACTGTATCTATGGAAGTTATTGGTCCATTCCAACTCAAGAGCATTTACTACTTCAGGATTGCGTATGTTGAAGACTTGCTGATCTAGACCTTTTTCTGGGTGGGTAAATAAATTCAAAAGCCAGTCTATGGACTCTAATTTTTCATGCTTTATTTTTCGTTTACCGTAAAATGCTAAAGATTGATTTCTAGCATAAGTATCTAATGGTTTTATTCTGCCACCCTCTTGAATAGGAATGTCAGTAATAAGTAATTCTTTTGCGAATAGATCATTTGATAAAGAAGAAAATATCAAAAGCATGAATAGTGGATATTTAAGAACGTATCTCATTATTTTTTCTTTTTAAATAAAGCCGGCATATTTACCAGCATGTGCATTAGTAACCCAATTGACATAATTATGCTTGAAATGTATGGGAATAACCTACCGTAATTATGTACAGCTGCAAGTACAGTTGTTTCCTCTCCATTAGGACTCTCAATGAAGGACGCTTGGTAAAACGTGTAGCCCTCATGCCTCAATGGCTTATTCATCTCAATCAGTACAGGCCTTGGAATGTTGTTTTCAACTAAATTGATTTTTGAACTATAGCTTTTTGCCACCTCAGTACCTGGATGCATTACTTTTTTAAAATCCTCAAGCTCTATGGCAAATGGCAAATAGGTTTTTTTCTTTTGTAATGCCATTACATATTGACTTGAATTGACATTTATTGTAGCGGGCACAGATTGTCCAAAAATAAGACCATACACTCCGTCTACATCTGAAAATGTACCAGAGACTTGAAAAATTATACCCGGCCTATTTTTCATGTCATCTGTATCTCGGTCAATTTCAATTAAATTAAAATTTTTCAGCATACCTTTAAATCCAATACTTGAACTTCCTTGGATAGGCTCTAGAGTGGCGTTGTCCATATAATCTAAAATAGTTATATCAAAATCTAGATCTCCATGCATCAAATTATTTCCACTTTTAAATAATGGCTGTCCAAAAACAGTATATTGATCATAATTAGAATCAGACACATTAATTATTGCTAATTCTGTAATGTGATAGTCATCTATAGTATTTGATTTTGAGCCTTCTTCAATGACCATGCTACCTTCTGAACTGAACACTGCTGTAAGACCTGCCCCAACTAGCAACATTATTCCGCCCAAGTGAACAACGATCACACCAATCTTTTTCATTTTCCACAGATTTTGTTTAAACATCATAGAAACAAGGTTAATTAACATAAGAGCAAGCACTACTCTTCCGCCAGGAAGGGGTAATGGACCAATAAAGAAGAAGTATGAAGAAAAGTATTTTTGTTGGGATGCATACAGTCCAATATCTTTTTGAGCAACAGTACCCACGGTTACAAGTACCATTAGCCATACAAGACTATAGACAAATAGCTTTGGACTGCTACAAATTCTTATTAATTCACGTTTCATTAAGAAGAATTTCCAATAGAAGCGCAGAATTTTTCAAATACAGACTGCAATTCTATCACACCTTTTTTTGTGGTGGTTAATTTTATAAAAAATGTTTTTTGGCCAGTTGGCAATACTGCAGCTATAATGGCATTTGAGGTATCAACATCATTTATCATCTTAAAAATTCTAAATGGGCCCATTTTACTTTCACCAACTGTGGAAACGTTAAGAATTTCACTTTCTGATATTGGACTTAAGTTTACTTGTCCTCTCCATCTATTTACATTGGCTAATAACCCCCCACTTGCTCCTCCAAGAGAAACAATAGAAAGATCACCAACGCCATCGGAGAATGGGATGTCAAAACTAGCTAGTCGCATTGAATGACCAGTTGAGGGAATCCAACTGTCAGGAAGTTCCCATTTTAAATTTGTGACATCCGGAGATCTTGTTTTAGAACTTGGCTGAGGCACTTCAAGCTGCAAACCAAAATCTTTTTTTGGTGTTCTGTAAGATTGTATGTGCCTGTTTTTATCGCATCCAGATAAAAGAAGAAAAAATAAAACGAAACTAATGGTTTGAAAAATTTTCATTTCTTTCTTCTAACAATATATTCCTAACCATTAATCCTAACTCAAAGCCCTTATTAGAGCTCATATCATTTCCTGACCTATCGGATGCAAGACTTTTGTTTTGACATGTTAATACTCCAAAAAGTATTGATTTCGATGATTTCAATGTAAGATTCATGATTCCATTTGAAACTGCGTCACATATATAATGATAATGGTCTGTCTCTCCTTTTATAACAC
>JAYPIC010000081.1:0-7246 GCA_038127595.1 bacterium
ATCGTGTCTCCAATACCATCCTCAAGCAATGAACCTATACCAACAGCAGATTTGATTCTACCATCCTCTCCATCTCCAGCTTCTGTGACGCCTAAATGCAAAGGATAATTCATATTCTCTCCATTCATCTTTTTAACCAAAAGTCTATATGCTTGAACCATGACTTGAGTATTACTTGCTTTCATACTGAGAATAATTTCATGATAGTTTAAATCTTCACATATACGTAAGAACTCCATCGCTGACTCTACCATACCTAAGGGAGTGTCTCCATATCTGCTTAAAATTCTATCCGATAATGAACCATGATTTGTCCCAATTCGCATTGCGGTACCATATTCTTTACAAATTTTAACTAAAGGAGAAAACCTTTCTGATATTCTATTCAATTCATCTTCATAATCTTTATCTGAATATTCAAGTATCTGAAATTGTTTTTTATCAGCAAAATTTCCCGGATTGATTCTTACCTTTTCTACAATTCTAGCTGCAATTTCAGCAGCATTTGGAGTAAAATGGATGTCAGCGATTAATGGCGTTTTATACCCTTTATTTCTTAGACCAATTCGAATATTTTTAAGGTTTTCAGCCTCTTTAATACTAGGTGCTGTTATTCTAACTAACTCACATCCTGCGTCGATCATTTTTATGGATTGAGCTATCGTTCCTTGAGTATCCATAGTGTCAGTAGTTGTCATAGACTGAACTTTTATTGGATTTTCAGCTCCAATTAAAACGTCACCCACACCTACCTCTCGAGTAGGTAATCTTTTATAATTTGAGAGGTCTAAACAATATTCTTGAAGATTAAGTTTCATCTAATTTACTGCAAATGGAATTTTTATAAATTGAATTGCTTCCTTTGAAGCATGAGAAAAATTATCAAGATTTCTACATAACTTGTAATACTTAACTGCGTCATCCCTATTATTAACTATGTCATTTAATTTACCGTTAAGTAAATATAAGTTTCCTAAAATAACATCAAGCTCACCAGAATAATTATCTATTGCTAGCATTGTAAACTTTCTTGATTTATCATAATCCATTTGATGAAAATGAAACAAAGCTTTTTGGTAATTAAAATATGGCTCATACCATGCTTTTTGGCGTATTGATAGACTGTTAAAATTATCATCTAATTCATCTATTTTTCTTTTAGCTTCTTCAAAATTTGATGTTCGTGTAAGTGACTCTAAGTATAAAATTTGAAAATAAAAATTTTTGGGAAATTCTTTTGCTAATCTTACAGTTGAATTAAGCGCATCCTGAGGTTGATTCTCTATCCATAAATATATGAACGATAAAATCCCAGATGCCTCAATCCATGCCCAATCACTATTATAAGCGGCATTTTTTATTTTTTGAATAGCTACCTCTTTTGAAGTGTTAATGCCATATATATTAATTAGCCATCGAATGAAAACATTACTAATGCTTGCATAGTAACCAACAATACCTATCGGAAGTTGTGCATCAATCATTTCTGGATTTCTTTCAGCTACTTTTTCTATTTTCTTGAATCCTTTGTATGATTGTTTTAGAACAGATATCCAATCTTTCCTGCCCAAACTCGATCTTGCCCTCATACCGATTGTGGATCCTAAATAAAGTTTATACTCATCCTCGTTAGGCTTATTTTTTACAAGGTCAATATATATTGGCTCTATTTCATTCAGAGCATTTTCAAGAGTGTCATAAGTTGATTCAATAGGATCAAGCCCTTGGCTAATATAATATTTAGAAGATGCCCAAATAAAATGAACGCCTGGATGATTTGGATATCTCAATCTAGCTTGATCTAAAATCTCAATCGATTTTGAAAATTCATAATTATAAAAGGCTGTTACTCCTGACATGATGAATGAATCAGCTTCTTTCTCTGAGCAAAGGCTTATGCTTAGAAGTAAGGGTAAAAAACGGAGTGACTTTACCATTACAAAATAGAATGGCTTGAAAAGTTTAAGATTCTTGCTTTGATAAAATTAGCCAACCTTGAGATTCATTATTCTCAGGTTTTATTAACAGACTTTTTTGCCAAGAGCTAATAGCAAGATCCTTTTCATCCATATTCCAATATGTTAGCCCAATACCCAAGTACGCTTCAGCATCACTTGGTGCAAGCTCAATTACCTCTTGGTAGGCTGCTAGAGATTCGCGATACATTCTTTTTTCTCTATAGTAACCACCTAAAGTTGACATAGAACTAGCTAACCATTGATTAGAATTTGGGTTTACAGACAAAGCATTTTTAAATGATTGCTTGCCCATCGAGGGATTACCTAAACGGTTATATTCAATTGCCAGTATATAATAAGTTTGAGGAAGCAAAACTCTAACTACTTCATTATCAGGTTTATAATGAAGGAGATCTTCCCAAGCTGCTGCTGCTCTACCCCATTCCTTAGCTTTGAAATAACTAAGACCTTGCATGTATCTAGAATCTGAATCATCGGGGTCTAGATATATAGCATCGCTGAAAGAAAGCGCTGCATAAACATATTTACCAAGGTCAAAGTACAAATTAGCCAGACTAGAGTGAGAACTTTTGTCTTTTGCATTAAGCTTTATAGATCTTTGGAAGGCTGATTTCGCAGCTTCAACATTTCCCATAGCTAATTGAGTCTCACCAGTAAGTTGAAGGAATCCATTATGACTAGGGAAATTCTTTTGACCCTCTTCACAGAGGCGAAGAGCATCTGTATAATTACCTTCAACCAACCTTTGCCTTATTGTGGTAAGTTTTTGTGCAGGGCCATCAGGAGCTCTTTTTGAAGACATCCCAAGAATTTGTTCACTCAGTGTTTTTTGATCCGGGCTGTTAGTATACATCGCCATCGCATCAATAGTACCTTTGTGATCAGGATTTAATTCCAAGGCTTCTTCAAAAGACTGCCTGGCCTTCTCATATTCGCCAAGCTGAGCATAAAAGGAGCCCAAGTAAAAATGGGCATCTGGATTTGCTGGGTGTTTTTTTATTTGACGTAAGTACACATCTTTTGCACCCTCCCAATTACTAACGTTCTCATAGTGTAATCCTAGCTGACGCTGTATATAAATATTATTTGGATTATTCCGAGCATCGGTTTCATAATCTCCAGTAGATAGAAAGGGTAGACTTTCAATATTGCCTAATTTCTTTTTTGGCTTTTCATTGTAAATATATCTAGTTGCTTTTGCCATTTCTTTATTTGATGCCTCGAGTTCACTAGATAACTGATATAATTCATCAGCATAGGCAGCAACATTTATCTGTGGACCTTTATTTACAATCGGAAGTGGCTTTGTTGATTCAGGCTTAGTAGCCTTTTGCTTCTTAGAAGAAGATTTTTTCTTTTTTGATGATCTTTTTTTCTTAGAAGAACTTCTTTTTTTAGAACTTTTTTTCTTCTTAGAAGAACTTCTTTTTTTAGAGGAAGACTTCTTTTTTTTCTTAGATTGAGCCGAAAGAGTTTCTCCAAATTGGACCTCTCCCATTGAGGAGAATTGAATGCCTCCTACTATAAATAAACATAGCAGTATCCTAAAAAATAATCTTAACATAGTGGGTGTAACTTCGGATTACACTAAGAATTTTAAAAAAAAAGGTCTAACAACCAAACCTTTTTTTGTCTACGGGTATTATCCGTCTACTTTACAACAACGAGGGAGTTTATCATAAGCTGATTTTACCGCCTCTTTGTCATTCGCCTTATACCCAGCATTTGATATTGCGGTTTCAATTTGGGTTAAAGACACTTTTTCTGAGTCATAAAAGACTTGTCCACTTTTTGAATCAAGGTCAACATTCACTTTTAAAATTCCATCTGTGGAAGCAAAAGCATCTTTAATATTTGTCTCACACATTCCACACATTATTGTTGGGAGTGATATTTTGGCCTCTTCAGCATTGGATGAGCCACAACTAAAAATGCCAAAGCTGATAGAAATTGCTAAAAATATATTTTTAATATTCATATTATATCCTAGTATGTTAAAAATTTTAATTAAACTACATTATCATAGTTGTTTTAT
Source organism: bacterium (assembly GCA_038127595.1). Classification (GTDB taxonomy): domain Bacteria; phylum Fidelibacterota; class Marinisomatia; order Marinisomatales; family UBA1611; genus TMED80. The sequence goes on from JAYPIC010000081.1 coordinate 4,015, forward strand.
GCAATCTAAAAAATTTAAAATTTCCTCTGAAAAACAGTTTCCCATTGCTCTACACCTTTCCCTGTATTGACAATTGATACACCAGAAAACACCACATATTTTGGTATTGCAATTCCTTTTGTGACCCTATGAATTTGCTCTAAGTCAAATTGACCATATGCTAAACTAATGTGAGGGTCGAATCTATATTTTTTTGAATTAATAAAATGATTTTTGCACGATGAATTAACTTCATTTAAAGAAGTATTATTTTCTAATTTTACATACAATGACTTATAGTACGATTTTCCTGTAGTGAGCTTTTTAACAGATGAGGAAAATTGATTGCTGTTTTTCACAATTTTTGAAACGATATTTTCCAAGTCACTTAATTTAATATCGAGCCTTCCATAGATAGTGCAATGTGGCTCAAAAGGAGGAGATTTTAATCTCTTTGATAAAGTAGAAATTATTTTTCTATAGCTTACTCTGCTTTCTTTTTCAAGATTCAACCATATTGAATAAGCATTCATCAATCTTGTAAAATATTTTTAATCGCATCGATTTTTTTATTTAATTGATCAATTATTTGGGACTCAGATTTTTGAAGTTTATTTCCTGCACGATCATCTATCTTTTTTTTGGCTCTCATTGCATTAATCGATAAGACTGGATCTTTCTCAACCATTTCATCTAATTTTTTAAAATCAGTCTTACTTCCATAGTTCCCAATTGATGCCATAACAGCCATCCTAACAAATCTATCATTGTCATCGTAATAGGAAAGGATATGCTTATAAGTGTCTGGATATTTTTTCTGATATCTTGCTAACTGATAAACTATAGTGGGTCTAGAAGCCCAACTAAAAGAACCATATTCTAACATTTTTTTTAGCGTGTCATAATTTGATTGGCTTATAACTTGTCCAAAATATGAAATAGCGGATTTTCGAATGACATCGTTATGAGATTCTGTGCTTAATAATTTATCTATATGATTTTTGGCTGAGGAAGAATCAACAATAGACAGTATCCTGATAGCATCTGCAATTGCATAATAACTCGTATCAGAAATGATAATGTCATTCAAAAATTTAATCACCTCTAAATCTTTTGGCTGATGCCTCAATGAACGTATAAAAGACCTTTTGGCTCTATTATCTTTTTCTTTAGTCCTAATCCAATCAAAATCCTCTGTCTGATATTCTGATTTTAATCTACTTAGAGAACTATACGCTTCCGAGCGAACGGCCCAGAAAGAGTCATTTTGAGCGCACTCCAGAAGAGCGTACTCAACAATCTTCCTTCCCTTCTTTTTGGATAACTCTTGTGCTGCCCATATTCTATCTAATGCGTTTGGTGCATTTTTCAATTGATATCTAAGATCAGCAACAGACTTATTCATTTTTAGAATTGATGGCACTCTCATACCAGAATTAAATATTACCATCTTTGGTCTTTTATTGGAATGAATCTTAAAAACAGAGTCCAAATCCTCTACCCAAATAATATGCTCTTCTTTTTTTCCATTGTCAATTAAGATCCTAATTGGCATTTTAAATAAGCTAGTTGTTTTGAGATCCTGAATCTGTTTTACGTGAATAGATAATTCCTTCATTCTTTGATTATAATTCCAAGATACTTCATACTCAGGAAAACCAGGTTCATAAAGCCATTGATTAAAAAACCAATCTAAATTCTGACCAGTTGTGTTCTCGATAGATTTTTTTAAATCAACAGTCTCAACAGTTTTTAATTTATTTTTTATGGTATAATCTTTTATTGATCTCCAAAATCCATCCTCTCCCAGAACATCTTGCAGCATAGTTAATATTAGACTCCCTTTTGCATACACATGACTACTAAATAATTCAAAAGGCTCTTCATAATTAAAATCTACCGTTGGCCTTCTTTTAGCTTTATCTGCTCGCATGAACCCTCTTATCTCATTTAATCGTACATAATCACCCTCATCAACACCACGGTCTTTGGTGATGTACAGCCTTGATAAATAGGTTGCAAAACCCTCATTTAGCCAAATATTTGCCCAATTTCGAGTGGTGATCAGGTTCCCAAACCATTGATGAGCTAATTCATGTGCGACTAAACCATCACTACTATGATCGGGGTGAGCCTTGGAGTCAAACATTGTTCTATCTGTATTGTGAGTGAGGGTTATATTTTCCATACCACCCCACATAAACTCTGAAACAATTATTTGATCATATTTTTCAAAAGGGTACTTAAATCCAGTGATCTCATTAAAAAACTCTAGCATATCAGGTGTCTTCCCAAAAGACCTGAATGCTTCTTTCTCATTTTCAGGATAAACCCAATAAGCAACTGGAATATCTTTATAATTATCCTCTACCTTAACATAATCACCAATTACAAATGATATCAAATAGCTCACCATAGGAAAATTCTCTCTCCAGTGGTACGTATGAGTATTATCTTTATTTTCTACTAAAGAAACCAACTCCCCATTTGAAATGGCTTTTAGGTTTTTATCGACCGTAAGTATACACTCGAACGTCGCTCTTTCATTCGGGTAATCATAAAGGGGCACCCAATGATGATTGTCCGTTTCCTCTCCTTGCGTCCAAGCTTGTAATTTTCTATCAGGGTACAATGAATCTGGCTTGAAAAAGTATAACCCTGTCCTTGGTGTAGCTGTATAATTAATTGTCACAGTTAATGTATCATCCCAGCTAAAACTTTTTATAAGATCAACATGGAGCTTTTTTTCACTTTGAAAAAAAGGAATATCTTTATTCCCAAGTCTTACTCTCCGAATGACCATATCTTCGGCATCTAAGTCAAAATTAGTTAATGAAGTTCCCAAGGGGCTAAATCTATGTGAAACTTTGCCACTTACTTTCTCCGAGTAAAGATCGACACTAATATCTATAACGGTGTGGTGTATATCTACCTGCCTATTTGGAGTGGAATTTGATGCAAGTAAAAATGAAAACAAGAATGTAAGCGAGACTACATAAATAATATTTTTTAGCATTCGATCCTCTTTGGTATTATCTACAAATCTTTATAACTGATTTCTTATTATTATCACTAATAATTATAAAGAATGACGCTCTATAAATGCTACGAAAATAAAAAAAGGAGCCTAAACTCCTTTTTTTATATTTTATCCCAGATATCTTCTGAGGCTTTTACTCCTCGATCTGTGTCTTAACCTTTGAATTGCCTTTTCTTTGATCTGTCTTACTCTTTCTCTAGTCAGATCAAATTC
>JAYPIC010000082.1:0-7175 GCA_038127595.1 bacterium
GATAAAAGCATATGGAGCTTCTATTGATACTTCTAAAGAAATTGATTTATTACTAAACACCACAAATTCAAAAATTATTCAGGCGTTTTATAATATTTTTCATCAAGATGTAAAAAGATCATTTAAATCAATTTATAATCAGAAGGTGGGATTGGTGGTTAAAGTACCTCTTGATTCTGGTTGGTTGACTGGTAAATATAATAATAAAAGTAGCTTTACTGGTGTCAGAGATAGATGGTCAAAAGATGATATTGCTTTAAGGTCAAAACTAGTAGATAGATTATATAAATTGATTGGCGATGATTATAGTCTAAAAAAGGTAGCATTGAGGTTTTGTTTGTCTAATAATTCTGTATCTACAGTTATACCTGGTGTCTTATCAATAGACCAACTAAACAATAATATAATCGATATAAACGATGAAATACCAAGTGATCTAATTAATGAGCTATATGATTTATATAATTCATATATTAGTAAATTCAGTTTACCTTGGTAATATAAAATATAGATTATGAATGAAAATACCATTCATAGCCATGTAGAAAATGGAAATGTTTTAAAATAATGGAATCCACAACATTATATCTATTTATTAGCGGCGTAATCATCGCTGTAGGTTACATTCCTTTTAAAATCTTGTTACATATTTCTCGTAATAATAAAAAACATAATAAAGAGGAAGATTAGTTGAAAAAACACTTATTATCTTTATTAATTATTGGTTTTTCATTTGGAGATAATACCTGGGACATCATTCAAGAATCTATATGGAATCCTAAATGTACAATGTGTCATACAAGTGGTTCCTCATTTGCCGAACAATCCGGATTAATTTTAACAGCGGATGTCGCCTACGATGAGCTAATAAATGTTATTCCCCAGAATCCTCATGCAGCGGAGGATGGACTTGAGCTCGTTGGTACGAATGGAATAGCAAGCCTGTATTCAAGTTTTCTATGGGAAAAAATAAATGCACCAAATTATGAGCATTTCTATGAGGATCATCCAGAGTATGGGTCCATTATGCCAATGGGATTAGATTTTTTGACCAATGGAGAATTGGAATTTATTAGGCAGTGGATAATTGCTGGAGCACCTGAAACTGGGCACGTAGCTGATGAGTCGTTACTGTCTGATACAACTACTTTTGCTTTACCTGATTTTGAACATCTTGAAATTCCTGAAAATGGTATCCAGATACATCTACCGCCTTTTGATGTTCCTCCACAATTTGAGAGGGAGTTATTCTACTATGTAGAAATAGATACTCCTGATTATTTATATGTTAATAGAATAACAACTACAATGAGACCTGGTAGTCATCATTTCATTGTTTATACTTTTGATGATGTAAACCACAATTATCTTCCAAATGAAGGTGTTTACAGAGATATAAGAAATTTTAATGGAACAATAAATAATGGTGTGCTATTTCAAATGCAATATCATCAATTTATATCTGGAACTCAAACAAGGTTATTTGATTATACATTTTCTGAAGGTGTGGCGCTAAAAATTGATCCATCCTTTGGGTTTGATTTGAACTCCCATTATGCAAATTACTCCAATGATACAATCGTTGGTGAGGTATATAATAATTTTTATTTTTCTGATTTAGAAGATGTAGAACATATTGCAGAGATTTTACAGCTTGTAAATGATGATATATATTTACCTCCTAATCAGGAGACTACACTTAATTCTACTTTCTGGATAGAAGATGAGTATGATGAGCCAATAAATTTATTTCAATTATTTTCTCATGCTCATAAACTTAATACTGAATTCAAAATACACAAGGTAAACAAGGATGACCAGAATTATAGAGAATTAATATACATTTCTTATGATTGGGAGCATCCTCCTATTATGAAATTTGATCCTCCATTACATTTCAGCATCAACGATGGTATTGAATTGGAAGCTACATTTTTTAACAATACTGATGAAATAGTAGAATGGGGCTTATTAAGTGTAGATGAAATGATGATTGCTTTTGGTCTTTATTATGAAGGTCAACAATTAAATAATGATATAAAAGAGCTAATTCCTGATAGGTTGTCATTGTATTCAAATTTCCCAAATCCATTTAATCCAATTACAACTTTACGTTATGATTTACCACAAAGCGGAATGGTGAATATCACTATTCATAATGTAAAAGGAGAGTTAGTTAAAACTCTTGTAAATAGCTACCAAAATGCAGGTTTTAAATCGATTTTATGGAATGCTACCAATGATAGAAATAAACCTGTATCAGCAGGAATATATCTTTACACGATTCAAACACAAGAAGCTATGCAAACTAAAAAGATGATATTGTTGAATTAGTGAAAAAATATTCATTTATATTTCTTGCAACTTTTTTAATATTTTTTTTCATAGCACTAACAACAGTTGAGGGTAATGATATTCATTCAGTAATTACTTATAATATTAAATATGATGATTATTCAAATGGCGAGAATTCATGGAATGTTCGAAAAATAGCATTACTTGATCTTATTAATACGCTCTCTCCAGATATTCTAGGTATTCAGGAAGGCTTAATTCATCAAGTGGAATTTTTAGCTTCAAAAATGAATGATTATAAATATGTTGGAGTTGGTAGAGAGGACGCTAACAGAAAAGGTGAATATTGTGCAATTTTTTTTAATGAAAAAAAATATAAATTATTAAAGAATTCTACCTTTTGGCTTTCAGAAAGTCCAAATGAGGTCTCCATTGGTTGGGATGCTGCCTTAGAGAGAATTTGTACCTATGCATTATTAGAAACTATCAATGGGGGAAATAAAATTTGGGTATTTAATACTCATTTTGACCATGTAGGAAATATTGCAAGAAAAGAGTCTGCTAGACTATTACTTGAAAAAATTAAAATGTTAAATATCCAAGAAGAGCCAGTATTAGTGATGGGAGACTTTAATGCTCTAGAAAAATCAAAAATAATTGATACTTTAAGACAAGATCTAAATGACACAATGAGAGACAATGATATAAAACATAAAGGTCCTGTTGGTACGTTTAATAATTTCTTGAACAATCAAGAAATTATTAACAGAATAGACTACATATTTTCAAAGGGTTTTCAAATAATTTCCCATCAGCATGTAGATAAAAGACTGGATAATGGAAATCATATATCAGATCATCTTCCAGTTTTTGTAAAAGTAAAAATAATGAGATGATTCTCTCAAGGTAGTGAATAAATATTTATATATTATTTTGATAACTAGCCTTGGGTTTGGACAGCTATTTGAATTAACCCATAACAATGCTACTCGAGATTATTGGGTTGATTACCCTGATAATGCTACAGAGGACACTCCGCTTATTATTGCCATGCACGGTAGGAATCAATTTTTAGTTACATTTATTCCACAAAGCCAGATGTCAAATTTTGCAAACCTCCAAAATGTTGCGGTAGTTTATCCTCAGGGGTTGAATTTTTGGGGCGTGCCTGCTTGGAATACTGGTGTTTGGTGGTCGAACTCTGTTTATGACGATGTAGGATATATTGATGCATTAATAGATAGCGTATCGTCTAATTTTGCCATTGATTCAAATAGGATATATGCATGCGGTTTTTCTAATGGTGGATTTATGGCATATGATTTGGCCTGTGAACTTCCTGATAGAATAGTCGCATTTGGTTCAGTATCCGGTAATTTTATGATGAACTCTAATCAAGATTGCACAAATGAACGAGAGATCCCAATCATGCACATTCATGGTACTTCTGACTTAATTGTAAATTATTATCCTCCAACCATAGACTTATCTATGGCCTCGCTTGAAGCAATGGAATGGTGGTCTATAGAAAATGACCTTACCGAGCAGACCATAGAGGCTTTAAATGACAATGTTAACATATATACAAATTCTTCTCTTACAAGCAATACAAAATTCATTCATTTCCAAGTAGAAAGTGGTGGCCATGAATGGTTTAATTATGATTGGGGTTTTCATGCTAGCGAAGAACTATTAAACTTTTTTTTGCAATATAATATGGCAGATTTTTATGACCATAGTCCAGTTTTATCTTCAATTGAAAATCATCAAACAATGGAAGATGTGCCATTTTCAGTTAGTATTTCCGCACAATCTCCTATTGAATCTGAATTAACTTATCATGCCTATAGTGATACATCTGCTATATTTGTTTTTTTAAACGGTGAAAATATTTTCGTTAGTTTTCAGCAAAATTGGAATGGTGAAGGAAATATTACTGTAGTTGCTACGGATGAATATCAGTTGTCTGACACAACTGTTTTTGGGGTTACAGTATTACCAGTTAATGATTCACCTTCAAATTTTGAGCTTCTATTTCCTACAATCATAGATACGGTTCAAATTAGTGCCGATACTGATGAAACTATACCTTTTGAATGGGGAGAAAGCATTGATATAGATAGCGAGGTATCATACAGTTTAAATATTATTTTTAGTAATGCCGATATTTTACATGAAGTTGAGTATAATGATATCCTAAATACTAATTACGGTGTATCTACTTATGAGTATGCGATGCTGATGTCTAATAATAGCCTGCCGTTCGCATATATTGATTACATCGTTGAAGCAACAGATGGAGAATTCAATGTTGTGTCTGATAGTGGAAAATTTGTACTAAATAACGTATCACTTTCTACTCAAATTGATATAAAACCAGAAAGATTTTCTCTACATCAAAACTATCCCAATCCTTTTAACCCAAGCACAACCATTGCCTACGATCTACCAATAGCAAGTATTGTAAATATCACTATATACGACATGATGGGTAGAAAGATTAAAACTTTGGTTAATGAATATGAGGCTGCTGGTTATAAAAATACACAATGGGATGGGAGAAATGATAAAAACGAATCAGTTTCTGCAGGGCTATATGTTTATTTATTGCAGACAGAAAAATTTATGCAAAACAAGAAAATGATATTTTTAAAGTAATGAAAATATATATCTTAATAGCTTTGTTTAATGGAATTTGTTTTAGCAAAGTGGTATTAGAGCCTGAAAAACAGATTCAAAATTCAATATTCTATGATATTTTGGAAGAATATTCATATCATAGAATTAGCGAAGATAATATTTCGTTCGATAGAAATAGTTTTTATTTAAAAAATATAGGATTAAGTAGTATTTCTATTAATCATGAATGGCCAAGCGATTACTTAATATATTTTTTAAATTCTGAGAGTGTCATTGCAAAAAGTAGATATAAAAATTCTAAAAAAATAATTAACGAATTGAATACCCAAGAATAGTGAAAAAGAATTTCCTTTACATTTTATTTTTTTCATTTTGTCTAGCAAAGGATACAAGCGTTATAGAAAACAAAAGATATACATATAATAATAGCCCAGTTTCTAATCTTAGCGTGGTAACGATTCAAATTGGTCATATAGATGATTTTATATTAGATCTTGGACACCCTTTCAAAAAACAGTCTCAATTTGGATACGCTATTTTTCAACAAGGTAAGTTAAATGAATTTGTTTTAGATCAAGGATACCCCTCTAAAATAAAACCGAGTTCAACGATAAGTAATTTTAAAATTATTGGTGAATATTAATGGTGAAATTATTTATCTTTATTTTTTTTATTAGTTTCTCTTATCCTCATGATTTAGGCACTGCAAATGATTTTTTAAATCATTATCCTTTTGGGAAATCCAAAGAAGATTTCACAAATAAGGACTTTTATTGGAAAAGTCATTATGAGTCTAAATTATTTGGACTAGGAGAAGGAAATCAGATAACACTTGCAAAATTAATTCAACAAGATTTAATCCCAAAAAACTCTCCAGCTATAGCTAGGTTTAATACTTATATAAGAACTTGTGAAATGAGCTCTGAAGAGCTCATAGATGTTATAAAAAAATGGTGCGATAATAATCCACAAAAGACACATCTAATGTTTTCATACATTGCTATCGAGGCTTTTTTATCTTTACCGATAAAACAAAATTTCTATTTTTAATGATTTTGAAAGAACATATAATTAGAATTCAGAACACTTTAATTCAAATATCAACTTAAGTATAGCTAAAATCATCAAGGAGAAATAGTTGCTAGTTAAAAAAATATCTTTTATATCATTTGTATTACTTATTAGTTGCTTCTCAAATAAAGACTCAAATAAAAGGCTGCCCATTTCAAACTTTAATGGGTTAAAAATCGGATTTGCTTCTTGTTTAAATCAGGAAAGGAAGATGCCAATCTTTAATACGATCAAAGCTGAAAGTCTTGATCTTTTTTTGATGATGGGCGATAATGTTTATGGGAATAGTGAGTCTGAAAATCTAAACGAATTAAGAGAAGCATACGATAAACAAAAACAAAATTTTGATAAATTAGATTTTGATTTTCCCATTGAAGCTATATGGGATGATAATGATTATGGCCTTGGGGATGGGGGTAAGGAATATTATTTAAAAGAAAAATCTAAAGAACTTTTTTTAGATTTCTGGAATGTATCAAATGATGATCCTCGAACAAAAAGAAGTGGGTTGTATCACGAAATAATTAAAGATTACGAAGGTAAAAGTATACAAATACTATTTCTTGATACTAGGACATTTAGAGACAATTTAAAACCATCAGATGACAAAGGTGCAATTGGTAAAGAGCGGTATGTTCCTTTCCCAGATACTTCCTTAACTATGTTAGGAAGAGAGCAATGGCAGTGGTTAGCTCAAAAGATATCTAAACCAGTAAACTTTAGATTTATAGTTTCCTCTATTCAGTTTTTAGCATTAGGCCATGGTTGGGAGTGCTGGAATAACCTCCCCTATGAGAGACAGAGACTCATTGATCTTATAGACAAATCAAACATAGACCACACAGTACTTTTATCTGGTGATAGACATAGAGGCGGCTTTTATCAATTAAAAACGAATTCTAATAAAATTATTTCAGAAATGACGTCTAGTAGCTTAAACGTTCCATATTCAAACCCCGAAGAACTCGGCCCATTAAGAATTGGAAGTACATATTCAAAAGAAAATTACGGTGTCATACAGCTAGGTGAATCACAAGACTTTATTAGTGTGATGTTAAAAAATATTAAAGGTGAAGTATTAACTTCTTTTAGGCTATAATAAAAATTTTGGTTAAAAATATATTTATAATATAATTATCATATTTATTTAAAGTATTACATAAAATTAA
>JAYPIC010000083.1:0-5883 GCA_038127595.1 bacterium
ACTATTACCTTATCTAAAATTCGCCCATCTAAATCTGGTTGAACTTTTGTACTAACAAACAACTGATTTGTATTTTGGTGAAAATTAAACTGTGTATCAGAAATTACAGCCGCAAATTCTTCTTCAGAATCTTTCACACCGCAACTGATAATAAATAATAGTAATATATATTGAACTTTTTTAGCCATATCAAATTTTGCTACATCATTCTGTAGAATAAAATTTACGATTAAAAATATAATCAACCATTAATGTACCGACCTGACCAAGACTTTCAGGACTGCAATTTTTAGGAGTATCTTCTACTGTGTGCCAATAATTTTTGAATGAATTTGGATATCTAAAGTCAATAATATCAATCGAGGGTATATTAGCATATTGAAATAGAGGAACATGGTCATCATAAATAGCCAAGCCAACTACCCCTTTAAATGCTTTCAAGTTTAATTTTTTTGCCCTGTCCCATAACTGCCTTACCAAGGTGGGATTAAAATTTAATGAATTCCTCTCTATCGGAAGAGACAGCTGCTTATCACCAACCATGTCTAAAATAATTGCTTCTTTAATATTAGGTATTGGTAGGTTTTTAGCAAAAAAAATTGAACCTTTACAATAACTTTCATTTTCTTCTGACACACCACTGTCTTCAGCATCGAAAAATACAAGGTTAACGCCTATTGTTGGTTTATTTTTATTAAGTAGTTTAGCAAGCTCTAATAAAATTGCAACTCCAGAGGCTCCATCATTTGCTCCAAGAATTGGTTTGTAAAAATTTTTCTTCTCTAAATCTCTATCTGCGTAAGGTCTTGTATCCCAATGGGCTCCTATTAATATTTGGGTTTCGCTTGAAGGATTAAATCTAGCAACAATATTAAATCCTTGATGAGATTTTTTTTCTAGTGCACTTTCAAATGAAAAATTTTGCACTATCACAGAATCAGCAAAAGCTTTGGTAATATCTAAAATATAATTTTTGGTATTTTCATGACCCTCGGAACCTGGATTTCTAGGTCCAAAATCACACTGCTCGATAAGGTGTTTAAATGCACTCTGAGAATCAAACTGAGGCACTGAGGTTTCACAGCTTAAAAAGGCCAATGAAAAAACAAAGAATGTTGCTATTCGAATCATCCTGTTATTGCTATGTTAATGTCAAACCCAAAATCTCTATCAATTTTCTCCCCCATTGTCCTACTATCACTTTCTCTGTATTCGTACCTAAGGCCACCCGAAATCTTGTTTGAAAATTGATATGATATTCTCAATCCAGTTTTCCAATTTGATGAAAAAGCACCTTCTTCTAAATCAATTTTATCACCAGACTTAAACTCTTTACTATCATTCATATCAAAATTTAATGTAAAACTGATATTATTATTTAATTTGATATCTCCGTAATATGGAATAGGAATGGTCATCCCGCCCCTGTGGGTATATGATGCTGTTGATGTATAACTATGATCTTTCCTTATTGTAAGCCCAGTTGGTAATTCATCCAAAGCTAAATTTCTATTGTGTCTAAATGTAAAAGAAATATTCTTTTTCAAACTCATATTAAATCCAATTAAAGGAGAGAAATTCATATTTATTCTTGAAGATCTCTCATAGTCTTTATAATCTTCAACAAAATTAGCCAATTTAAAGAAATCTATATTTTCAGGTTCAATATCTTCAAACTGCCAAGATCTAGTTTCTTTTCCAGCATAACTATGGTCTATAGAAGCTGATTTGGCAACCCACTTAATTATCGGCCATTTTTCAACGCCAGCTAACCTAAAACTCCAGCCTGGGAATGGGAGACCTTCTTTAAATAATTCATCAAGCGCTATATAATCTCTGGTCATAGTTCGCTGTTCAACCCCGGTTCCACTAATTACGCTTGAAAAGTTCTGAGAAAAATTAAAATTAATCGTCACTAACCTTGAAAGTTTTAATCCAGTTCGAATAGAGCCATCTCTTTTGTGATCCCAACTTCCGAGATTTGATCCAACTTCCTCAGACTGTTCCAGATTATGATCTGGCATCCAACCAAACTTATAACCAGCCGGAACCTCTCCTATGATTTGATTTGAGGAACGATTTAAAGTCTCAGTATAGCTTAACGATATTGGATTTACTTTATCCATGATACTATGAACATAGGATAGCGATTTAATTTCTTTAGTTTCCTTTTTCTTATTTGTTGCATTGTTTTGTTGATTAGTTCTTGATCTTGTTCTAGATCTGCCACCTCTAGCTCTTGAGCTACTTCTAACATTTTTTCTAGGTGGCTTATAAAAAAATTCAAATATTTGTACAGGTGTTACTGTAAAACTAGAGTTAAACCTGAGATTTGAACTGATATTTTGCCCCTCCCTAGATAGATCATTTGTCCAGCGATAATTAGCAGAGTAGCTAAAATTTGGTTTCAACCATTCTAAATATCGTGGACTATATGTAGTATTCATGGTCTCCGAAATATTTGTCACAAGACCTGGGTCAAGATTTTTTAATGCAACCCATGCATAGCCTCTATAATCATTTAACTTACTAGATCCTGTCCATGCATATTTTGTAGATAAATTATTTGTTACTTTATAATCTAAATTCATATTTCTACTTAATCCAAAATTGTAACTATCCGGAGACCTTATTGAAGACCTAGTTTCATTCCAGGATAATTTCTCAGTAAAGCTCAATGCAGTGTTGAAACCTGATGGTGTATAATATAACTGCCAATCACTCAGTGGCCCTAAAAAGACCATATCTTTAGCCCACTTTAATGGGCTAATGTAGTTATCCCTCCCAAATGGAAAACTATAACTAACCTTTCCTGAATAAGATTCAGACCATTTTTGAGCATATGTTATATCTGATGACTTGGACTGCGATGCACTAAAATTTGTTTTAATATTATCTACTGTATACTTGATCAATTTATTGTCAGACTTAGAAGTCTTGGCTAGAGAAGCACTAAAACTCACAGATTGACTTTGGGAGATTATTGTATCCGGAGCAGCATTTTGATCCACTAAAATATCTTCACCAGGAAAATATTTTGGGGTGTTTGTAGCTTGAGTTATCGAGGCATTCACTGGTAAACTAAAACCCCAAGACCTAGGCAGAAAGCGATGGAGGTCCAGTCTGCCCGAAATGTTAAAGTTTTCAGCTGTGCTAGTTCCCCTAGAGAGCCTTTCCTGAAGCCGGTGAAAATCCGCATCTTGCCTACTATACGTAAAATTTGCAGTTCCAAGGTCTGCAAGTTTCAGGGATGACTGCAGCCTCATTGCAACTCCTCGATCTTTTTTTACTCCACTTAAACGTAACTCATCTACCCATACCTCCCCATCAATAATTTGATCTGAGGTGTTCCTCACACCCATCACAAAATATTGAATTCTATTTAAAGCAGGTTTCCCTTTAATATAGATCTGCTTCCCTGTTTGCAGGCCGTCATCATCAGTGAATAAATACCTTATCACGTCTGAAGAATCAATAAAAACATCCGTGTCTTTAAAGCGTTTTACAGATACCGAATCCTTTAATTTGAGTTCGGCTAACCAATCTAATTGAAGTTCAATAGAGTTTCTGCCCTTATCTTCATCCCAACCGCTATATACTGGTTGAGTTACTTCATAATAGTCCTCACCAAGCCCGAACCTAAGAAAAATTTCAACATTTGTGTTTAAATGAGTAATCCATTGACTTTTACCATAGACGTACATCTTCATTAAATCGTAAGTCATAAAACTTCTTTTTTGATCATCATTCAAAGTGTATAATGTTTTCTGAGCTGAACCAGAAGATAGCGGAGGTAAATTATCAAATTTCATTACCAATGATTGTTCTTTTGACCTTATTTGGTTTATTCTGTCATATTCTCCTTTCACCCCATCAGGAGGAGTGTATTCAGCATTGTCTTCCGTATTTATTACAGCAATCTGAAAAGATGGCAAATCATCATTCGTTAATATTGATTGGGTCTTTGTTGAAATCTTATTTCTCTTTTTCAAACTAACAGTATTGTTATCCTCACCATCATTTGATGGAGCAAATACGCCCAACTCCTGCCATTCATTTCCTACTATTTCAATTTTTGCTACCTGCAAAGATGAATATAGCGAGTCAAAATCTGATACTGACATTCTAATGTAACGAATTTCATTCCACTCAGTAGAGCCGGAGTTTTTAAAATCTGATAAAGGGATTCTAAATAATTTCCATCCAGTTGGAATACCATTTTTTTCAGTCTGCCCAGCAAGGTAGGTTGTATCAGTCAAATCAAAACTAGTCGAAAAATAATCATTAACCTTATCAAGAAACCCTGAACGATCTAGATCTTCAGTATCTGGATATTTACCACCCTCTTGGATTTTTGAACCAGTACCATTCCCCTCAGTGCCATTTGCCTTGGAATAGTCATTACTGCCTTGATCATAATTCCAGTTATCCCCATTAGGATCATTTGGATCCACATCATAACCAGTATTGATTAAATTAGTCTCATTTTGATCAACATAAAATTGATACGTATTTTGCTCTAAACAACCACCCCACCCATTTTCGTATTCATCAAAACAACCATCTAAACCAGTATCTTCTTGATCTTCTAAAAAACCATTCCCTAACGTTAATCCAGCTTCTGGAATGTCCTCATTATTTAGAACTCCGTTCCCATCCCAATCTTCACTTATTTTACCTAAATCAATTGTAAGATTCCCCTTGTTCCCTTTTAACCATATCTCAAAAAATTTACTTTGAGTTTGATCATAATCTCCTGAATACAAAGAAGTAGTTACACCAACCCAGGTTGAATCGTTACTAATGTTTTTTTGATGAGATCTTTTACGATATTTTAACACCAAAACATCCGTCGTTTCATTGCCAGCCTGAACAGAGGTGGATTGGTTTGGCCAAATTTCTCTAGTTCTTACCGGTATGTATGGATTATACCAAAATAACTCACCTCTATTTTTTTGAGTGTATTGGCCTCCAAAAACATTTAAATCAGTATCAAAAGTATTTGGTGCAGATGAAAGTTTCCAAAATCTTCTTTGAATCGACGGTGATGTTGTTCGCTTCGAACCTTCAAAATCATCGATGAAAGCTACGCCATTAGGGTCTCCTGTAGCTGCATTATTTATCGAATTAGGGTTTGGTAATACCTGAGCTATTTCTCCTTCAATTGAAAGATTAGTCATTTTATCCGTCTCAATTACAGGCAATCGGTCTAAAAAACGAGTAACTCCATCTAGCTCCCATTCATACCTGCCATTCAAATCCCATATGAAATTTCTGGTTGGCTCATAACCAACTTCAATTTTTTGATTCATAATTGATTGGTTGTAGTAAAGAGCGGTCATTCCAATAAATGATTTTTCGCCTAAATCCATTTGAGCTCTAGTACCAAAGATTGTTTTCTTATCAAAGGAGACAATTTCATGTCTGTCATAGCGTACTTTTAAGTCAGCATTTGGATCATCTGCTGCACTTCCCATTAAAACGATAGTACCGGTAAAATAATCTATTTGATAATCAATACCTCTTTTTAAAATTATATTATTTTGAACAACTTCTTCACTACCCTCAACTAGCATGAAACCCAAATTAATGGTAGAACTCTGATTGCTGTATTTAGTTTCTATTACAAATCTATTATCACTATTTATTTCTGAAGAAATAGATGAAGTATACATTTTCCCAGTACCAAGCTGCCCCTCTAATTCCGCAACTCTATTTCCGCCTTCTAGTGAATCATGAACAGCAAATGGATGTAACATAGGGATTAATAATTCTCCATTGAGCATGTTAATTATATTACCTGATTGAACATCAATTATTTCATCATATTGGCGAGAACCATTAACATCCAAACTATCCAAACCAAATAAAGTAATATATGGA
>JAYPIC010000083.1:5893-7126 GCA_038127595.1 bacterium
GCTCTATCTCGATCACTTTCAGGTGTAGATCTCTTATTAATTATTTTAACTTCAAATCCCTCTTGATTTATCTGTGTAGTTCCAAGGTAATAAACATTTTTAAACATTAAAGGCCAACTAGGGTGATTTGGATGACTGTTTCTAGGTTTTAGCATCATTAGAGATAGATTTGTACCAAGTGAATCAGCTGGTGAACCGACCTCCATTACCACTTGCCCAGTATTTCTATCCTCGAGAATAAATGAACAACCAAGTATCTCATTCATTACCATATCTCTTAACCTTATATAACCCAAATCAGCACTTAATTCATAATTAGTACCTGGCTCTAATCGAATGAAATTTCCAGTTTCATTATCATCAATATATGTTGAATCATTAAGGTTTAGAGGGTCAATATATGCTGTACCCGTTACCGCACCCGCATCATTAGTATTAATCGACTTGTATAATTCAAAGTTTTTCACCACTAAGTTTCCAATATAGTGTAGCCCATTTCTCAAAGGGTAGAATGATGGTATATTTATGTCATGAATTACAAGATCATTCACAATAGCAGTATCAGCACCATTCCGAAACCAGGGGTGAATGAAAAAGTATCTATTTTTGATCCAATCAACATCTCGAATCTGCTGAGTGCTAGATTGAGAGCCGCCTTTATATTCTTCTTGCTCTTTTTTAGCCTTTTCTATTGAAGCTATTGTTGTTATATCGATAGGGCCCAATTTTGATATGGCTTTGATACCAAAGAGGCCCTGATTTTTCCCGGAAAAAGTAACATATTTAGTTGAAGGAAGCGATAATGATATGTTACCAGCTTCAATTTTTTGAATGATATCATCCTCATACCCTTCATAATTAATGCGGATATTATTTTCCCAATCAAATTGCCTTTCTGAGTCTTGGTCCATATTTACGGTAATGCGATCACCTATTTTACCTTGAATGTTAAGATGTTGTTTTTGATCAAATTCAAGATGAGTATTTTGAGTCTGATTCAATGAAGATCGAACAAGTTCTTGATCTTGAAAAATCATATTACCTGTAATTGTAACATTACCATTAAGGCTTAATGATGCTCTGCCAAGGTTACCAAGATCTACTCCGACAACCTCCATCATTTGACCTTTCCTCTTACTAGATCCATCAGTTGCTGATTTTTGCATTATCTCAACAAACTTTAAATAACTTTGCCTCTGATTATACTTTTGCAAATACCATTCAACATCAGCT
>JAYPIC010000084.1:0-7019 GCA_038127595.1 bacterium
TAGAATTGAAAAAGAAATTGAAACTTGGAATGGAATTGATGATATCAAAAATGATTTAGAAGTATTATTTGAGTTTCATTCAGAAGGCGAAATTTCTTCAAAAGATCTTTACATTGAGGTAAATAAATATAAGAATGTCATTGAAGACCTTGAATTAAAAATGATTCTTGGTAAAGAAGAGGATTCTCAAGATGCTATCATAACTATACACCCCGGTGCCGGTGGTACTGAAAGTCAAGATTGGGTTCAGATGCTTTACAGGATGTATGGTCGATGGGCTGAGCAAAAAGGTTTTGAATTTTCAATAATTGATTTTCAAGCAGGTGATGAAGCTGGTATCAAAGATGTTACTTTTGAGATAAAAGGTGAGTATGCATATGGCTTGGCAAAAGCTGAATTTGGAGTACATAGAATGGTAAGAATATCTCCTTTTGACTCTAATAGTAGGAGGCACACCTCGTTTGCTTCAGTTTATATTTATCCATCGGTAGATGAATCAATTGAAATTGATATTAATCCAAGTGATATACGCATTGATACATACCGAGCTAGCGGCGCAGGAGGTCAACACGTTAATAAAACTGACTCTGCTGTGAGAATTACGCATATACCATCTGGGGTTGTTGCGCAATGTCAAAATGAGAGAAGCCAACATAAAAATAAGAACCAAGCAATGAAACTTTTAAAAGCCAGACTTTATCAGTTAGAAATAGAGAAAGAAAAAGAAAAACAAAAAAACCTTGAGGATAAAAAGAAAGATATTGCTTGGGGTAGTCAGATTCGTTCATATGTATTTCATCCATATAATCTTGTTAAAGATCATCGTACAAAAGAAGAAACAGGAAATATTCAAGCAGTAATGGATGGTAATTTGGATTTGTTTATTAAATCATATTTACTATATCAAATGAAACAAGAATTTTAAAAAATTAAAGGGAATTATTTAACATGGTAGAAAAAAATAGTAGCATGAGGCAATTGATTGATTTTAGGTCGGAAAAATTAAATAGGTTAAAAGAACTTGGTATTGAGCCTTTTCCACACAAGTATAACCCAACGCATAAAAGCATAGATATTATTAGGAGTTTCAATGATCTTGAAAAACAAACTGTTTGCGTAGCTGGTAGAATTATGGCGTTAAGAAAAATGGGCAAGGCATCTTTTATTCATGTAATGGATGATAAAGGAAAGATTCAAATTTTCATCAAAAAAGATAATGTTGGTGATAAGGTTTATGAAGCATTTAACTTGATGGATATAGGCGATTTTATTGGAATTAGTGGCTATGTTTTTAAAACAAAGGTTGGTGAAATTTCAATATCTGCTGAAAAATTTGATGTATTATCAAAAAGTATAAGGCCATTACCTATTGTTAAAGAAAAAGACGGAGAGGTCTATGATGCCTTTAAAGATAAAGAGCTTCGATATAGGAATAGACATTTGGATTTAATAGTTAACCCTGAGACTAGAGAAACATTCATCAAAAGGACAAAAATTATTAATGAAATAAGATCCACATTAAATTCTAAACAATTTTTAGAGGTTGAAACTCCTGTTCTTCAGCCAATCTATGGCGGTGCTAATGCAAGACCTTTTACAACACATCATAATGCTTTAGATCAAAAATTATACCTAAGAATTGCTGATGAATTATATTTAAAACGTTTAATCATTGGTGGGTTTGAAAAAGTATATGAGCTCTCAAAAGATTTTAGAAACGAGGGCATGGATAGAAATCATAATCCAGAATTTACAATGTTAGAATTTTACTGGGCGTACGCAGATTTTAATGATTGTATGGAATTGGTTGAAGAAATAATACGTAATGCAGCTAAAAAAATTGGTGATTTAAAAATTAAATGGGGCGAGTATGATATAGATTTGTCAAAAAAGTTTGATAAAAAATCTTTTTTTCAGCTCATTGAGGAAGCAACTGGTTCTGACTTTTCTAAATTAAATAAAAATGAAATGTTGGAAGTGTGCGAAATGCACAATGTGGAAGTTGATAAAAATAGTAACACAGGTCAACTTCTTGACTCAATAATGAGCGAGCTCGTTGAACCTAAACTCATTAATCCTACATTTGTCATTGATTATCCTAAATCCATATCCCCATTAGCAAAATTAAAGCGAGATGGTAGTAAGGATATAGTTGAAAGGTTTGAACTTTTTATAGGTGGTTCAGAATTTGCTAATTCTTTTTCAGAATTAAACGATCCCATAGATCAAAGATCTAGGCTTGAAGAGCAATCAAAATTAAGAGATCAAGGTGATGATGAGGCTCAACCTATTGATGAGGATTTTATTAATGCAATGGAAATCGGCATGCCTCCAACTGGTGGTGTAGGAATAGGAATTGATAGATTAGTAATGCTACTCACAAATAATCGCTGGATTAGAGATGTAATTTTATTCCCAACAATGAAGCCAGAAAAAAATTAAAAATGAAATTATATCTGCAGTTCATTCTGCGATATTTTAAACACGGTAAAAAAAGAAGCTTTTCATCAAACGCAATCAATCTTGCTACCATTGGCTTAGCAATAGGTGTTTTTTCATTATTAGTGACTATTAGTGTCATTAAAGGTTTTGAAAATGTTCTATCCAATAAATTAGTTAATGTTGATGGCAAAATCAGATTAAAAACCATATTTGGATCCTCGATAAATGAGCTTGATAAGATAGATTCAACCATATTACGATCTAATTTGAAAATGAATGTAACACCTTTTGTTAGAGGTTCTGTTATAATACACAAAAATAAGATAAATGAGGGCTTATTTGTTGAGGGAGTTAACTATTTACCTAGTTTTGACCATTTAGATGATGGAGAAAAATTTGTAAATGATGATGAGATTATAATTGGTGGTTCTTTGGCTGAAAGTCTAAAATTAGATTCCTCTGAAGCTTTAGTCTTAGTCCCTTTAGATGGCTTCATTGGTGATGTAAAAAACTTAAAATATTACAAATTAATATTTAGACGCTCTTTTTCCACTGGGATGGATGAATATGATAGAAACCTTGCTTATGTTAGTATCAATACAGCTCAAAAAATATTTAATATGAATGATAAGGTTAGCGGATATATAATTAATTCAGATATCGAAACAGATGACCTTTTAAAAAATTTAAATGGTAGTGTTAATTACCCGTATTTTCTAGAAACTTGGATGGACAGGCATCAGGTTATTTTTACTTGGATTAGAACACAAACATTACCAATTATAATAATTTTTAGTTTGATCACTCTAGTTGGCATTACGAATATAATGGCGACGGTTTCTTTGTTAGTAAATGAAAGAAGTAAAGAAGTAGGTATTTTACTTTCTCAAGGTTTTCAAAAATATCAAATAAGAAATATTTTTCTCATCGAATCGGGTCTCATTGGTCTAATTGGGAGCACAATAGGTGTGTTATTGGCCATCTTTTTTACGTTCATTCAAAGCAGGTACAATTTTATTCCACTGCCAGAAGAAGTATACTTTATGAATAGTTTACCTATCATATTCGATTACAATTTGTGTTTTGTTATAATGTTGCTAAGCTCATTTATTACGATATTTTCAAGTATTTTTCCTATAAAAACTATTTTTGATAACAGAATACCAAAACTTTTGGAAAATTAATGCATTACTTTATAGCTAAGAATTTTTTTGCATCGATGAATACTACAGGAAAAATAACAAATATAATTTCTGTAGTTGGAATTAGTTTAGGCTCATTCGCTCTGATTATATCTATTTCTGTTTTAAATGGTTTTGAAAATAAGCTTGATGAAAAAATTAGCAACTTTGATGGTCATTTTAGAATTCCAAATTCTATTTCAAACGACAAGTTATCTGAGATTAAATCTTTGAAAGAAGTAAAGTCTGTTTTATTTAATTATGAGCGTAAAGGAATGATACATCATCTATCAAACCAATCTTTAGTGACTTTCAAACAGGTAAGTGCTGATTATTTTGAAAGCTTTAATGAAATTCCTTATGTTGGAGCTCTACCATTAGAAAATGAGATTTTTTTAGGAAATGATATAGCCTCTAGGCTAGGTATAAGAACAGGTGACATTGTAAAAATATCCTCCCCTTTAGATAAAAGGTTTATTCTAGGTTTTCCACCTACTCTTGAGGTAAAAGTCTCGGGTATATTTTCAAGCAAAATTTTAAACTATGATAACAAATATATATTTATTTCTAAAAATATTGGAAAAACACTTTTTTCGAATGTTATTGAAAATCAGTACATAGATATTAAATTAAACTATGCATCAAAAATTAATGAAACAAGAAGAGCATTATCTAATATCATAGGAGGCAAAGTCATTTCATCATGGCGTGATAGGAATATAGCTCTTGTAGGAGCAATCCAAATGGAAAAAATTGGTTCGGTAGTTGTTTTAAGCCTGATTCTTTTAGTAGCATCTTTTAGCATTTTATCTACTATATATTTGATAACAATTAGAAAAATTAAAGATTTGGGAATTCTAAGGTTTTTAGGAATGAAAATGGATGATGTTCATTATTTAATAATGTATCAGGCTTTAATTATTGGTTTTAGAGGGGTTTGTATAGGTTTTACATCAGGAATTTCGGCTGTCCTATTTCAAAATATTTTTAAGATAATTTCTCTGCCTAATAACATATACGCTATGGAAGTACTACCTATGTTTTTATCTCCAGGAGATATTATCATTGTTTTATTTATCAACATTTTCTTTATCCTTTCAACAGGTTTTTATGGAGCAAGAAAGTTTTTAAAATATGACCCAATGGAAATGTTGAAATGGGTAAAATAATTCTTAATTCTAAAAACCTTATTAAATCTTATCAGAATGGGGATAAGCGTTTAGTAGTTTTAAATGGGATTAATATTGAGCTTGAAACTGGAACTATAACTACAATTATTGGCGAATCAGGTTCAGGAAAATCTACATTATTAAATGTTTTAAGTTCATTGGATACATTCGATAGCGGCAAGCTGCTTATTGAAAATGAAGAAATTAGTTCTTTAAATGAAAAAAAAATGTCTTCATTTAGAAATGAAAAAATAGGATTTATTTTTCAATTCCATCACCTTCTTCCAGATTTTACTATACTGGATAATGTACTTATACCTCTATGGATTAAAAATGGCTTTGGCCAGTATGATAGACCTCGTGAGCTATTGGATGAATTTGGATTACTTAAAATAAAAGATAAATACCCAACTGAGATATCTGGTGGTGAAAGACAAAGAGTAGCTATAATCAGATCAATTGTCAATGAGCCAAAGATATTATTTGCTGATGAGCCATCGGGTAATCTAGATGAAAAAAATTCTACAAAATTGATTGACCTTTTTAAGAGAATTAATAGAGATTTCAGTACAACTATTATGCTTACAACGCATAATCCAAGCATCGCTAACATCGGAAATAATGTTTACGAATTAAAATCTGGTTTACTAAGAAAACAATAACATGAAAAAAAATTTTTCTAAAAATTTACAGTCCATATTAAAGCTAGCAAAAGAGGAAGCGATACGACTAGGACACTCTTACGTTGGGTCAGAACACCTGCTCATTGGATTATTAAAAATTAAAACTGGTACCTCTAAAAAAATATTTGAGCTTTATGATGTAAATGTTATTTCTATTAATAAAATGATCGAAGATTTGATAAGTAGCTCTGAAAGTACAATCTCGTTAGGTCATTTACCTCTTAGTATGAGAGCTGAGAGAGTATTGAAAAACGCATATTTGGAGGCATCTTCAAGAAATAGTAATGTTGCTGATGATGAACATTTGCTTCTAGCTATGCTTAGAGAAAAAGAAGGTATAGTGCATGAAGTTTTAAATTCACTCGATTTAGATTTTGACACAGTTTGTGAGCTTATTGATGGCGAAAGTTCTGAATCTGATGATTTGTATGGATTAGAGAGCAATAAAGAGGAAAAGACCCCAACTTTAGATCATTTTTCTAGAGATATTACTCTTCTGGCAAAAAAAGGTAAGCTAGACCCCGTTATAGGTCGTGAAAAGGAGATAGAGCGAGTGGCTCAAGTACTTGCAAGAAGAAAAAAGAATAACCCTGTTTTAATTGGTGAGCCGGGAGTTGGTAAAACTGCTATAATCGAAGGCCTTGCGCAGAGGATTATTCGCAAAACAGTTCCCAGGTTATTGCATAATAAAAGAATTTTATCTCTTGATCTTGCTGCATTAGTATCTGGTACAAAGTATCGAGGACAGTTTGAAGAAAGACTCAAAAGTATAATGAATGAGCTTGAATCTCGTAAAAACTTAATCATTTTCATTGATGAGCTTCACACTTTAGTAGGCGCAGGCGGAGCCTCTGGTTCTTTAGATGCGTCTAACATGTTTAAACCTTCCTTAGCTCGAGGTGACCTTCATTGTATAGGAGCTACAACTCTTAATGAATATAGACAATATATTGAAAAAGATGGTGCATTAGAGAGACGTTTTCAAAAAATAATTATTAATGCTCCATCTGTAAATGAATCTATTGAAATACTTATGGGTCTAAAAGACAGGTATGAGGAGCATCATAATGTTAAATATTCTAATGATGCAATAGAGGCATGTGTACATCTATCGGAGAGATATATTACAGACAGGTTTTTACCTGACAAAGCAATAGACATACTTGATGAGGCAGGTGCTCGATCGCATATGTTCAATGATAAAGTCCCCAAAAATATAATTTCTATTGAAAAGCAGATAGAGTCTCTTAGGTCAAAAAAAGAAATTAAAGTTACAAAACAGAAATTTGAAGAAGCAGCAATTCTTAGAGACAACGAAAGGACTCTACTTGAAAAATTAAGTAAAGCTCAAAAATCATGGAATGAAAAATCTAAGGTAAATGTCCATGAAATTTCCTCAGATCATGTTGCTGATGTTGTCTCTTTAATCACTGGTATACCAGTAAATAAGGTTGCTGAAACAGAAAGTAATAAGTTATTAAACCTTCCAGATAGTTTGAGCGAATTCATTGTCGGGCAAAAGAAAGCTATTCACAGTATTTCTA
>JAYPIC010000085.1:0-6701 GCA_038127595.1 bacterium
GGCTACAGGTATACTGTTACCAAAAGTCGGAAATTGCATCCTGAAAGAATTGAATTTAAAAAGTATGATCCTGTCATTCGAAAGCATGTTGTTTTCAAGGAAACTAAGTAATTAGCCGAGGGAGTATAATAGTTTAATAGGAAATAGGAGAGTAGCTCAACTGGTAGAGCACCGGTCTCCAAAACCGGGGGTTGCGGGTTCGAGTCCCGCCTCTCCTGCGTTAAATAAATTATATTAAGATGATTAAAAAATTTCAACAGTTTGGTTCTGATGTGAAGTATGAGATGAGTAAGGTTTCTTGGCCTGACTGGAATGATTTAAAAGGTTCTTCCTATGTTGTTCTTATTTTTTCGCTAATACTTACTATTTATTTATTTTTTGTGGATCTTTTGTTGTCTAAATCTATTTCAACTATAATGTAGGTTTTTATGGATTGGTATACATTAAGAGTTATTTCTGGTAAAGAAAAAAAGATCAAAGATTCTATTTTGTTTGAGCTTGAAACTGCTAATTTGAATGAAAGTGTAGAAAATATTTTGGTTCCAACTGAAAATGTTTTGGAAATGAGAGATGGTAAAAAGAAGATCAAAGAAAAAGTTTTTTTCCCTGGATATCTATTGATTCATTTAGAAATGAATAAGGAAACCAAGTATGTTATTGAAAATGTTAATGGTGTAATTAGTTTTGTTGGTTCTAATGGAAACCCAGATTGTTTAAAGCCAGATGAGATTAAAAGATTCCTTGGTGACCATGATGGTGGAGATGGGCCTATTAAAATCACAGAAGCTGCTCCCTTTAAGGTTGGTGACTCAGTAAATGTAAAAGATGGTCCTTTTGTAGATTTTTCAGGTGTTGTACAGGAAGTAAATCATGAAAAACAGAAGTTGAAGGTATCAGTAAGTATTTTTGGGAGGTCGACCCCAGTGGAGTTGGACTATTTGCAGGTTGCTCTTGAAAGTTAGGTTTAGGATAGTATAATGGCAAAAAAAGTTATTGGTTTTATAAAATTACAAATTCCGGCTGGTCAAGCTAATCCAGCTCCTCCAGTTGGACCTGCGTTAGGTCAGCAAGGGGTAAATATTATGGATTTTTGCAAGTCTTTTAACGCAAAAACTCAAGACAAAACTGGCGATATTATACCTGTTGAAATTACGGTTTATGCTGATCGGAGTTTTAGTTTTATTACAAAAACTCCTCCAGCTGCTCGGTTAATTCTAAAAACTGCAAATATCAGCAAAGGTTCTAGTGAGCCAAATAAAGAAAAAGCAGGCTTTATTAGTGAATCAGACTTAGAAAAAATAGCATCTATAAAAATGGATGATTTAAATGCAAATTCTATAGACCAAGCTAAAGAAATGATTAGAGGTACAGCGAAGTCTATGGGTATTGAGATTAAGGATTAGATCGTGGCAAAATTAAAACCAAAATCATTTGATGATATTTATGATAGCGATTCCATCTACAACTTAGAGCAGGCTATCGAAATTGTAAAAAAAGCTTCCTATGTGAAGTTTGATGAATCTGTAGATCTTGCCATTAATTTAAACGTAGATCCAAGGCATGCCGAGGAAAATATTAGAGTAAGTACCTCGTTGCCGAAGGGTACTGGTAAGAAAGTGGTTTTATTAGTGTTAGCGCAAGGAGAAAAAGTCCAAGAGGCGCTTGATGCTGGAGCTGATTATTGTGGAAATAAAGAGTACTTAGATAAAATCAAAAGCGGATGGGTAGATGTGGATAAAATAATAGCTACACCTGATATGATGGCGGAGCTTGGTAAGCTTGGTAAGATTTTAGGGCCAAAAGGCCTTATGCCAAATCCGAAAAGTGGTACAGTGACTACCAATGTAGCTAAGGCTGTTTCTGATCAAAAATCTGGTATGGTTGAGCTTAGAGTTGAGAAAACTGGTATAATACATACTGTTTGTGGTAAGGTTTCTTTTGATAGTAAAGATTTAGTTGATAATATAAAACAAATATATAGTACGCTCTTAAAGTCTAGGCCTCCATCTGTAAAAGGGCAATTTTTAGAAAAAATATCTATATCTTCTTCTATGGGTCCAGGTGTAAAAGTAAATATTAATTCAATAGGATAGCGTAATAATGCCTAATAAAAAAAATATTAGTAACGTGAAAGAGTTAACAGATAAACTTTCAAGGGCTAAATCAATATACTTTACTGACTATTTAGGCCTCAATGTTTCTGAAGTTACAAGTTTGAGGAAAAAGTTTTTTGATAGTAATGTGGAGTATTTAGTTGTTAAAAATACATTGTTAAAAATTGCTTCGGACCAAAATAAAATAAGCCTAGGTGATGAGCTGTTTTCCGGCTCTACTGCTATAGCTATATCTTATGATGAGCCTGTTTTAGCCGCGAAGGTCATTAAAGATTTTTTAAAGGACCATGATTTGCCTAGTATTAAAGGCGTTTTATTTGAGGGTTCTTATCTTCCTGCTAGTGAGTTTGAAAAAATTGCTAGCTTGCCAAGCAAAGAAGAATCGCTTACAAAAATTGTTATTATGTTAAAAAGTCCAGTTCAAAACATCGTTAACTTGCTTAATTCTCCAATGGTAAAGCTCGTAAATGTTTTAAATGGTCTGAAGGAAACTAAAAATTAAAATAATTAAAATAAGGAGTTTATAAAATGGCTGTTAAAAAAGAAGATGTATTGGCCTATTTGGAAAATGCAAATATGATGGAGGTTTCAGAGCTAATATCTGACATTGAGGAAAAATTTGGTGTTTCTGCTGCTGCTCCAGTAGCTGTAGCTGCTGCACCTGCTGCTGGTGATGGAGCTAGTCCGGATGCTAAAACTGAATTTGATGTTGTATTAACTGCGGCTGGTCAACAGAAAATAAATGTAATTAAGGCAGTTCGCGCTATTACTGACTTAGGTCTTAAGGAAGCTAAGGAATTAGTTGATTCTGCGCCTAAGCCTATTAAGGAAGGTGTTTCAGAATCTGAGGCGAATGAGATAAAATCACAGCTTGAAGAGGCTGGTGCGGAAGTTGAATTAAAATAATATTGATTCTTCATTACTTTTATTAACTAAAAATATATAACTGGAGGATCAATTGGATTCACTAAATGTTTCAAATAATGGCAGAGTCTCATTTTCACATATTGAAGAATTACTAGAAATACCAGACTTATTAGCTATTCAAACTAAAGCCTATCAGCAGTTTTTACAAGAATATGAAGCTCCTGAAGCGAGAAAGGATTTTGGTCTTCAGGGTGTTTTAAATAGTGTTTTTCCTATTGAAGACTCGCACAGGAACTATATTTTAGAGTTTAATTCATACTATCTTGGTCAGCCTAAATACACAGCTGATGAGTGTATTGATAGGGGTGTTACATTTTCAGCCCCTCTAAGAGTGAAGCTGTCCTTGCATATTACTGATGAGAACAATAAGAATGAATATGCTCAAAGTATTGAGCAGGATGTTTACTTTGGTAATATTCCATATATGACTGAAAAAGGAACTTTTATAATTAACGGAGCTGAAAGGGTTATTGTATCTCAGCTTCAAAGGTCTCCCGGTGTCTTTTTTGATGAATCCACTCATCCCAATGGAACTAAATTGTATCAGGCTCGGATAATTCCTGCCAGGGGATCATGGGTTGACTTTACCACTGATATAAATGATTGTTTGTTCGTTATTATTGATAGGAGAAGGAAATTTCCTGTTACTATGCTTTTGCGTGCCTTGGGCTACTCTTCAAATAGTGACATATGTAAAGCATTCGGCAGTTTAATTACCTTAAGAGTTTCTGAAAAAGAAATTGAAAGTTACATTGGCGCAACTATTACTGAAGATGTTATCGATACTAAAACTGGTGAAATTTTTTATGAGGGTGGTTCCGAACTATCTGCTAATGTCTTAGAAAATTTGAAAAATAATGGCGTTGAAGAGGTAAACGTTATTGATGGAAATAAAGATTTCTCTTCGATGTTAATTTTAAATACTATAAGTAAAGATCCTACTAGAGATACTGAAAGTGCTCTTGGGGTAGTCTATCAGCTTTTAAGAACTAGTGAGCCGCCAAATCTTGAAACAGCGCAAAAGTTCATTGAGAGAATATTTTTTAGTCCCAAGAAGTATGATTTAGGCCAGGTTGGTAGATACAGGCTTAATCAGCAATTTAATTTGAATGTTCCTGTTGAAGATACAGTATTAACAATGGATGATATCATTCAGGTGCTTAGCGTATTGATTGATATGAGAAAGGGTGACAGGGGTGTAGATGATATTGATCATCTTGGTAATAGGCGTGTAAAAACCGTAGGTGAGCAGTTAACGAACCAATTTAGTATTGCATTAAGTAGAATGATAAGAACAGTTCATGAAAGAATGAATCTTCGAGAATCTGAGAGCATAACTCCTCAAGATTTAATCAATTCTAGAGTTGTTACAACAGTAATTAACACTTTTTTTGGTACTTCACAGCTTTCCCAGTTTGGGGATCAGACTAACCCTTTAGCGGAAATTACTCATAAGAGAAGGATTTCTGCATTGGGTCCTGGTGGTTTAACAAGAGAAAGAGCTGGTTTTGAAGTTAGAGATGTTCACTATACTCATTACGGAAGGTTGTGTCCTATTGAAACTCCCGAGGGTCCCAATATTGGATTAATATCTTCATTGGCTATGTTTGCAGAAGTTAATGAGCATGGATTTATTGAGTCTCCTTACAGGGAAGTTGCGAAAGATAGTGGTAATTCTAAAGTTACAAATAATATTAAATTTTTATCTGCTGATGATGAAGATAGAGTTATGGTTGCTCAGGCCAACACTGAAATGGATGATGCTAAAAATATTATTGAAAAAAATATTAGAACCCGCGTGAAGGGCGATTTTCCTATCGTAGGCCCTGAAAGCGTAGATTATGTAGAAGTTTCTCCTACACAGATTTTAAGTGTTGCCGCTGCTTTAATACCTTTTCTTGAGCATGATGACGCGAACAGAGCCTTGATGGGTTCTAATATGCAAAGACAGGCTGTTCCTTTGATGTATCCCAAAGCACCAATTGTTGGTACGGGTATAGAGAAAAAAGTTGCAAAAGATTCTAGATCGTGCGTTGTTTCTCCTGTTGATGGTAAGGTTGTATATGTTGATTCAAACACTATTCATATTAAAAGAAAAGACATTCAGGATAGTTTAACCCTCTTTGAAGGTGAGGCTGTTCATGAGATTGAGCTAAAAAAATACTTTAGAACTAATCAAAATACAGTTCATAATCAGCGACCTCTGGTTAAAGAGGGTGAAAAAGTTAAAGCTGGTGATGTGATTGCTGATGGAGCAGCGACAAATCTTGGCGAGCTTGCTCTTGGAGCTAATGTGCATGTAGCCTACATGCCTTGGAGAGGTTATAATTTTGAGGACGCTATAGTTGTCAGTGAAAGATTAGTCAAGGATGATACATTTAGTTCTGTTCATTGTAATGAAATTGAAGTTGAGGTTAGGGACACAAAAAGAGGTCAAGAAGAGCTAACACCTGAAATCCCAAATGTAAGTGAGGATGCTACTAGAGATTTAGACGAAGAGGGCATCGTTCGTGAGGGTGCTAGGGTTAAAGAAGGAGATATTCTAATTGGTAAGGTCACTCCAAAGGGGGAATCAGATCCTACTCCTGAAGAGAAATTGCTTCGTGCTATTTTTGGTGAAAAAGCTGGTGAGGTTAAAGATGCTTCTAAAAGAGCAGAGCCGGGGATAAAGGGTTGTGTAATCAAAACAAAGCTTTTTGAAAAGCAAGCGAAGAGAACAAAAGCCGAGGAAAGGCAGCAAATCAGAGAATATCAAAAAAAGGCAGCAGAAGATAAAAAAAATCTTAAGATCTCCAGGGATGAGAAATTACTTTCATTAATGAAGGATCAGATTTCTAATGGTATTAGAAGCAACTCAAATAATAGAACATTGATAAAGAAATCTACAAAGCTTACATCTAAGAGATTATCGGGGTTTGATTTAGAGAGGTTCGCTCAGGATTTGCCATGGGTGGAGGACACCAGAGCTTGGAATAAGATTTCTAAGGTATGGCTATCTTTTCGTATGGAATGGTCTAGAATAGAGACTCAACTTGAAAGACAAATTTTTAAATTGAAAATTGGAGATGAGCTTCAACCGGGGATTTTGAGAATGGCTAAAGTATATGTAGCGCAAAAAAGAAAGCTTCAAGTTGGTGATAAGATGGCTGGTAGGCATGGTAACAAGGGTATTGTTGCTACAATTGTTCCTGAGGAAGATATGCCATTTTTAGAGGATGGTACTCCTGTTGACATTGTATTAAATCCATTAGGTGTGCCTTCGAGAATGAATCTTGGTCAATTATATGAAGCTATGTTAGGTTGGGCTGGTATGGTTACTGGTCAAAAATATTCAACACCAGTTTTTAATGGGGCGAGTCCAGATCAAGTTTTTAATGAGCTCAGTAATGCTGGGCTTCCTGTCTCTGGTAAAACAACGCTAATTGATGGTATTACAGGGGAAGCTTTTGATAATCCAGTTACTGTTGGCGTGTCTTACATGATGAAATTGAGTCATATGGTTGATGATAAGATGCATGCTAGATCCACTGGGCCTTATTCTCTTATCACTCAACAGCCCCTTGGTGGTAAAGCTCAATTTGGAGGCCAACGTTTCGGTGAAATGGAAGTATGGGCTCTGCAAGCTTATGGAGCGGCTCATACTTTGCACGAAATTTTAAC
>JAYPIC010000086.1:0-6603 GCA_038127595.1 bacterium
ACTAAAAACACATTTGGTATGACCATGACAAAAATAGGATGTAAGTATGCATCTAATCGGAAAATACCAATTGCATCTTGATCTAAATATGGCATTAAAAATCCGATAGCCAAGCCTAAAGTGATTCCGAGCTGAATAAAGATAGTTAATAAAAAAGAACCCAAAAATCGTCCTGAATAATAACTAGCTGGTTTTATAGGAGTTGTAAAAATCAAGGGGTGCATATTTGTCTCATAATCTCGATAACCCGCGTTCCCAAAAATTGCTGCGCAAATTAAAACGCCAAAAATTGTAAAAACCGTTTGAAGTTCAGCTATGAGCAAAGGCGAGTTAACATTTGTACCCTGGTTTCCAATGACTATACTAGCTCCGGTAAATGCGCCGCCAAGTATATTTGCGATTAAGAATGCTAACGCAAAAAATATTGTAAAGTAAACCCAGACAGAGACTTTTTTAAAGCCCTGCTGAATTTCAAAATATAAAATATCCTTCCACATTTTATATTTTTTCTTTTAGATCCAGTTCATTAATCGTTGCAAAATAAAGGTCCTCGATTTCGGGGTCTACTTGCTTAAAACCATCTATAGGCTCCTGATCGTTTAGTACTCTAATCTGTACTTTCCCCATTGATAATTTTGAAGAAATAACCTGGTGATCATTTTTTACATTTTTAAAATCTTTTTTCGTCACTAAACCGGTCCACACCTGCGCTTTTAGGTCTTTCACAAGAGTTAGTGGCTCACCAACTAACTTTACTTTACCATCTTTTATTATAGCCATCTTGCTACATAGGTCACTGACATCTTCGACAATATGTGTCGATAGAATGACAATTACATTCTCACCAATGGCACTTAATAAATTATGGAACCGATTTCTTTCTGTTGGATCTAACCCAGCTGTGGGCTCATCAACAATGATTAGTTTAGGCTCCCCTATAAGGGCTTGGGCGATACCGAAGCGCTGCTTCATGCCTCCTGAAAATGTGCCTAATTTTCTATTTCTATACTTCCATAAATTAGTTTGAGAAAGTAGTGATTTAGTAAGCTCACCTCGCTCTTTTGAGTCTGTTATTCCTTTCATAGTAGCTAAATGATCAAATAATTCCAATGCATTTACTTTAGGATATAAACCAAACTCTTGAGGAAGATAACCTAAAACTTTCCTGAGTTCATGCTTATGCTTTGAAACATCTATATCGCCAACCGTTATGCTTCCACTATCTAATTCCTGCAACCCAGCTATGGTTCTCATCAATGTTGACTTTCCTGCTCCATTAGGACCAAGAAGTCCAAACATGCCATTTCCTACTTCTAAAGTAACATCTTTCAAAGCCTCGACATTGTTAGAATACGTTTTAGAGACATTTTTTATTGATAACTGCATAAATACTCCATTTACAAGACGTTAAAAATTAAGCCTATATTATTTTTTTAAATTTGAATCTATAAAAAATTGTTGATAACAATATTATTTCTTCGCCAAAGATAACCTAAATGGTTTTTGAATGTGAAAATGAAAATATGCCGAAATGAACATAGAAATTATGAGAAATAAAAAAATTGATATTCCATTAATATTAAACCAACTAAAATTTTGCGATTGTAAAATCCATAAACCAAATATGAATCTCATTACTTCAGCAAAAAAGGCATAACTACTTTGATCAAGGAGTGATGTATATGCAAAAATACCTATAAATATAAAAATGGCGTATAAATAATTATAACTATTGTCATTTTGATGTAAAACCAAAAACATATGAAACATAAAGCCAAGTGTAAAAATCAATTGAATCCAACAAAATACAATTAGAAAAAAAGAATTCTCTGTATCATATTTTTTTTGGTTTTGCACATTACTAAGTTTTTTGATTGGATAATCTTTTGAAACATCAGCTGGTCTCCATCCTGTTGGCATAAACCAAATCTTAATTTTGTCTATTAGGTTTTTGGTTCTCCATGCATCTTTGAGAAGTTGAAGAAAGTATTTATAATTAATTAATATTGGGTTCCAAGTATTAGCCTGACTTAGAGTACCATAAACTGGAGGGACAGATTTTAGCTCAGCTTGAAATGTTCCAAATATTTTATCCCATACTATTAAGATTTGACCATAGTTTTTGTCTATATACTCATCGTTTATAGCATGGTGTACTCTGTGGTGCGATGGCGTAACAAAAACATATTCAAGTAATCCTAGGTTTCCAATTATTTGAGTATGATACCAAAGTTGCAAAAATAAATGTATAGGCCCTAGAACCGCAAAAATAGATGCTGGCACTCCAAGTAATGCGCCCGGAATCATAAAAATAGCTGAAAATTTAATTGAATTTGAAATAGACTGACGTAGAGCGCATGATAAATTAAAATCCTCACTACTATGGTGAATGAAATGCCTATTCCATAATATATTTACTCTGTGATTCAGTCTGTGCACCCAATATCCACTGAAATCTTGAACTAAAAATGCAATGAATAATACTAACCAATAAGAATCTAGTTTATAGATGGCTATGTTGTCCACTAGCCATGAATACGTTACGATTGCAAATGTAAATTTAATAGCATCCCTGATAGTATTTGTAATACCAGAACTCAATGAAGAAATAACATCAGCAGGCCGATTTATTTTTAAACCTTTAATCTTAGCTACTATTGCTTCAATTAGAATTAAAAAAGCAAATGTTGGTATAGCATAGAAAAGTGTCTTTATGTAATAACTCATAATTTTTCGTTCAGCTTAATGATCTATCAAAACGTAATCATTACCAATGTTAAATGAATCTATTTCAAAATCTTCAGCATACAGCGCCACAACTTCAGTCCCAAAACTTAAATTAGTTTCGTCACTTTCTTTATCGATAACTTTCACATCTCCTTTAATTATTTCTCCTTTAATAGGTTTTATTGAAAATTGAGAGAACAAACTATCCAATTTCGGTGAACCAATAACCGCCTCATTATTTGAGAGACCTGATCCATAAGTACTTGCCATTATGATCGAGTCAGGAGTGCCTAATAAAACTAAAAGATCCTTGTTTAAAGTATCTGCAATTCTAAGAAGAGACAACTCTTTAACAGCCCATTCATCTATTTTTATTCTATTTTTTATCGTTTCAAAAATAGTTGTGTATTTTTTTGTTTGAAAACCATGAATTTTTTCCACCCCTCCATGCTCTTTTCTTGAAATAAATAGAAACTCATCATCACTATCACCCACAGAAAAAGAAACACTTTTTGAATTACTTTCGTTATTTTTTTCAGAAGATTGTTTTTTCAAATAATCCCAGTACTCCTTATTGTTTTTATTGTACCCCCATTGTTTACCATCAAAAGCGATCAAATGACCAGTAGTATCATTGACATCAGAGATTAAGCCTGCAAGAAAGCCAAAAAGTCTTTTCTCAATGCTAGTAACCTCTCTAGTATTTTTTTGATTTTTTGCTAAAAAAGTGGTCTGATATAAATTTATTTTCCCAACAACAGGAGCGTTGAAATACGACTTTGTTTCCATAACAATTTGCATGTCTTGACAAAAAATATCATTTACAATAAAAAGAAGAAAAGAAACAAAAACTTTAAATGTCATTCACCCTCTTCCCATCTTGGCCTAAGTTTTAAATTTGGATTTTTATTAATAATAGATAAGGATTCATAGACTGCAGAGTGAATCCTCTGTCTCCAATCGTAATATTTTGGGGATTTATTTTTCCTATTTGGATGAACCGCATTTGTGAGCAAAATAACAATTATACCCTGGTCAGGGTCGATCCACATTGAAGTACCTGTAAAACCAGTGTGCCCAAAACTATTATCGCTTAAATAAATTCCCCCGGATGCATAACCACCTGGACTATCCCAGCCTAAAAGCCTGGAACTACCATCAACAACATTAGCTTTAGTTGTAAACTCATTTACCGTCTCTGTTTTAAAAATTCTCTTCCATCCATAAAGACCATCATTTAACATCATTTGCGAAAAAACAGCTAAATCTTTAGCTGTTGAAAATAAACCAGCATGTCCAGCTACCCCTCCTAAGCTATATGCATTTTCATCATGCACATATCCATGTACAATTGTACCATCAGGTTTAAATTCTGTAGGAACT
The DNA here is from genome assembly GCA_038127595.1 of bacterium. GTDB lineage: Bacteria > Fidelibacterota > Marinisomatia > Marinisomatales > UBA1611 > TMED80. The sequence goes on from JAYPIC010000086.1 coordinate 4,111, forward strand.
ATCCTCCGCATTTTATTTGATGGAGGGTTGAAGAAAGTCGTTCCCATTCCAAGAGGTTTAAAGATCATAGAATCAGCAAAAACATTTAAAGGAAGACCACTAATTTTTTCGACAATTTCACCTAAAATGATCGCGCCTACATCTGAATAAATAGTTGTATCTCTATTACTTTTAATAGGAACAGTATCATATATACTTTCCAAAACTGATTTTCTATTTTTTTTCTCTTTGTAATATTGTTTAAATGCTGGTAATCCGGATGCATGTGCCAGCAGATCTTTGATAGTGATTTTAGATTTTTGATTAAAATATTTTTTATCTTTCCCTTTAAATTTTGGCAGATAATGCACTACCGGCTTATTAATGTCAATTTTGCCTAGATCTTTAAGCTTCATAATTGAAGAAGTAGTCGCAACAGTTTTTGTTATTGACGCTAAATCAAAAATATCACTGGAACGCGTAATATTTCTGCCCTGATAGGTATGATATCCATGACCTTTTTGATAAAAAATATTTCCTTCTTTAGCAGCTAATAGAACAGCGCCTGGCCAAGCATTTTCAGCAATTGCTTGATGCATCAACTGATCTATTTTTAAAGTATTTGCATTAACAGCTTTTGGCCTAACTCTAAGCAATAATTTCCCGGGTTCAAATTTTTTCACAATTGGGCTTTCTACTCTTTTTTCCAAAAATAAGCCAGAACCAATCTCATACATTCCCGGAATGGATATAGGAAGTCTTCCTGAGATATTTTCTTTACCCATTAAAGCTTTGTATAGAGCATTTTGCATGACACTACTTCCTTTATATGCACATAAATATGTTGATACATCTGGAAAATCCATTAGCAAATAAGGAGTTCCTAAACTAGCTAAAATAACTCTATCAGAAATTTTCATTAACTCTTTTACAAAATATGTCTCATTATCAGGAAAAAATATTCTATCCTTCCACTCTTTAGGACTAACAAAAGCATTAATTAAAATTCTGCTGTTTTTAGGTATCTTACCTAGTATGGCATCTAATATATGTTTTTTATCAGATTCATCTATTTGAATAGTTCTTATTGGAAATCTCCCTCTTTTTAGACTGGAAGATATACTGGATAAAGAATGCTTATGCTCTTGATCGTATATATCAAAAACATATAACGTATCTTTTAGATCTACATCTAATGGTAATAGATTTTTTTCATCTTTTACTAGAGTAATTGCCTCCGTTGAAATTCTATCCGATGCTTCTTTATGCTCTTTTATTCCAATTGTTTTCATCATAAAATCGAGATCTACAAAGGGATTTAGATGCAATCCTGCATTTTCTTTCATTTTAAGCATTTTAAGAGCAGAAGAATTAATTTGTTCGATTGATATTTCATTGTTTTTAACTGCATCCTCTATCGCGTTAATTGATCCAACAATATCATAATTCTGAATGATAACATCACACCCAGCTTTGACAGCTTCAATAATTGCGTAATCATCTGCATAATTTTTTGTCACGCCACCCATACCCATACCATCAGTAATTATGATTCCTTCATATCCTATTTTATTTTTTAAAATATCGGTAACCCAAAATTTGCTAAGGGTAGCTGGAATATCTGATTCTGGCTGAAAATCTGGAGCATGTACATGAGCAATCATAATTGCATCTACGCCTGCATTAGCTACATCAATAAATGGTTTTAATTCAACAGACCATAATCTTGATGAATCACTAGGTATCATTGCTAGAGAGCTATGAGAATCCGTTTGAGTATCTCCATGACCTGGAAAATGTTTCGCTGTCGATATCATGCCATTTTCTTGCAAACCTCGAATGTATTGGGCAGCATACTCACTCACAATTCCAGGATCTTCGCTAAAAGATCTTGTATTGATAATTGGATTTAGTGGGTTATTATTTACATCTACAACAGGTGAAAGGTTCCATTGAACTCCTGCAGCCCTAGATTCTTTTGCTACTATGGCTCCTACTTCATAAGCATTATTTGGATTTCCCGTCTCAGTAATTGCCATCAAGGGATGGAAGTCTGTTCCTTAAGGAAAACGCTGACCAAGACCTCTTTCAATGTCTGCATCGTTCACAATGGGAATTGTTGACCTTCTTTGAATTTCATTTAACATCGATAGTGCGCTAGATCCATCTCCAGACCAAATGTGAATACCTCCAATGCCATCATTATCTAACAGAGATTTAATTTCATCCCATTTTTGAGGAGTTATACTAGCATACTTAAGATGCATACGATAGATCATCATCTGGGCAATTTTTTGACGAAGAGTTAATTTCTTTATCGTTTTTTCTGCCCAATTTTTTTGATTTAATTGAACACTAGCACAACTACTTACTAGAAAAACAATAGCAGCAATAGAAATAAAATTTCTAAATAATCTTAAGTAAGGTTTCATATTATCTGTATTCATACAGTATTAAATTTATTCAAATTATTTTAATATAATGGCAAAAACACTTGAACAAACAATTGGCCAG
>JAYPIC010000087.1:0-6480 GCA_038127595.1 bacterium
ATGCAAAATACTTAAAATCCATAGCTAATGATGAAAAAAAGCTTTATAAAATGTTTTCTGCCCAAGTTTTTTCTTTAGGATTAATTAATCAGAGAAAAAATAATAGCCTACGTAAATCTATGGTGTTTTTTGTGACTGCACTAACATCTGAACTTATGATCATTATGTATCTTGCGTATTTAAGAGCCTATTCTTATTTAGATGACAGAATATACCAATTCATTTACGGCATAATCATTCTTAGCGTGATTGCGATTACTTTTTCCAGATATGACGTAATTACAAAGATAAGAAAATCATTAAATATATGATCAAAATTTGGTTTATTTTCATTTTAAGCTTTTTGATTGGATGCATTCCTATTGGTACTCCTGGTCCTCAAGGAGATCCTGGTCCAGCAGGACCAGCAGGGCCAGCAGGACCCAAAGGCGTTAGAGGTCCTAAGGGCAAAGATGGAAAGAGTGTTTCAAAAGAATTACTTATTCAAATCGAGAACTCTTTAAAATCAAAAGATAATGAATCAGTGATCGGCACGGTTGCTTATAGCTTTGGAATTGCACCCCGCATTACTGGATTTGCTTATCTAACAACATCTGGTAAGCTTTATAAATATGAAAACAAAAACCCTCAAAAATTAGGCAAAGATGTAAAGCTTGTCACCCAACTATCAAAAAATCAGAGATTTATATCATTTGGCAGAACTACATATGGTGATGATATAAAACAATTTTTTACCGCAGTTACAGAGACTGGGACAATTTACACTTCTGAAAACTTGGATACATGGACCAAGTCAGCAACTATTCCTTTGACTCAATAAATCTTTAAGACATATAATTCCTTTATCATTTTGAAAAAAAAAGTTGGAACTTTATCTTCGATTTTTTGTTGATGATAATAGGAGCAGGCTTATTTTAAAGGATACCCGTCCTCCTCTTTGGTTTCACCCTTGCCTGCTCCTATTATTTTTTTCTAAATGATAATCGTATTGGTATGCCTTTTAGATCAAAATTAGATCTTATTTGATTCATCAGAAAACGCTGGTAAGAGACTTTTATCAATTTTGGATAATTTGTAAATAGCGCGATCACTGCTGGCTGCTTGTGAACCTGGACACAATAATTTATTTTGATTACTTTCCCTTTTTCAGCTGGAGGCGGATTATCATTCATTGCTTTCGCAATCAAAACATTTAATTTATTAGTGGGAATGATTTTCTTTGATCTTTCATAAACTGACCATGCAGTTTCTAAAACTTTGTTGACTCTTTGCTTTGTTGTGGAAGAAATAAAAAGAATTGGAAAATGGTCTAGCTCCTTATATTGCAATCTTATCTCCTCTTTAAATTCTTTCATCGTACTTGTTGATTTTTCAATTTTGTCCCATTTATTAACGATAAAAATAAGTGCCTTGCCTTTACTTATTACTTGATCTACTATTGTTTTATCTTGTTTCCCGAATCCTTTTTCTGCATCAATAAGAACGAGTGCTACATTGCAATTAAAAATTGCGTTTTGAGTTCTGACTGTACTGTAGTATTCTATTTTGTCCTTTATCTTTGATAGTTTCCGTAAACCAGCTGTATCCACTAAAGTGATTTCGTTACCATGCCATTTTACATATGAATCTATAGCGTCTCGAGTAGTTCCAGCTATGGGAGTCACTATTGTTTGTTCTCTTTGAAGTAGGGCGTTCGTTAGTGATGATTTTCCAACATTTGGCATGCCTACAATAGCCAATCTTAAACTTTCAGGAGCTTCATGCTCCTCAGCTGATACTCCCAAGCCTAAATTAGTTAGGATAGCATCCAATAAATCTCCAGTCATACGACCATTCAATGCAGAAATTGGGTAGGGATCACCAAATCCTAAGCTGTAATAATTTTGTATCTGAGGGTCGTATTTCATCGTATCAATCTTATTAATCACCAATAAGTGGGGTTGACTGCTCTCACGCACAAACTGAGCAAGCGTAATATCACTCGAAGTCGCATCTTCCCTGCCATCAATCATTAGTAATATAAGGTCCGCCTCTTGTATAGCCAATTTAGCTTGCTCTCGTACAGCAGCATTAAAAATATCAGTATCTTCAGGAATGAAACCTCCAGTGTCAATAAACCTAAGCCTTTGCCCGCACCATTCTGTTTCTCCATAAATCCTGTCTCTAGTAATACCCTCAGTTGGATCTACTATGGCTTGCCTTTGGCTTAAAACTCTATTAAAAAATGTCGATTTTCCAACATTAGGACGACCTACAATAGCGATAAGTGGAGTTTTCATCTACAAAAATACTTAAATAAAACTGAAATTTTTATTACTAAATAAACCAGAAAGGTTATTTATTTTTTTAGAAATTAATCTAAAAGTATCATCTTTTTTGTAGCGCTGAATGATTCGGATTGTAACGAATAAAAATATACCCCTGAAGATACTTTTTGGTTTTCAAAATTTTGACCATTCCACTTTATGGATCTATAGCCAGGAGATTGAAATTCATTTACAAGTGTTTTAACAAGTTTACCCATCATATCATAAACCTCTATTTTTATGTGGCTATTTTTTGATAGTTGATAATTTATCTGAGTAATTGGGTTGAATGGATTAGGATGATTCTGATATAAATAAAAAGTTGACGGGCTAATTTTCTCGCTCACATCAAGCGTAGATGCGCTAATACAGTCAAACAATGAACTATATACAAAATCTGAATAGTTTACATTATCTACTATGAATCCACATCCACTAATTAGGCTACAATGATTATTTATCCAACCAAATCCTAAAACCATTTCACACATACCAAAGTCGATATTGCTAAGGTCTACTATGCTACCGGGATTTTCACAAATAAATAATGAATCCTCATGGTAATAATCGGCATAACAGCCTCCACAATAATTATTGATACAATCAGCATTATCACTTGAAGTGCAATTAGATACAGTACATGGTTCCACAAAACAGCTTACAGGTTGCTCACATTCATTCGATAGAAAAATTGAGTTTACATTTACCGCGCTGCATTCTACACATTGTATTGTATCACCCTCAATTTCCACAAACCTATCAATGAAATAATCAAGGTTTGGTATATCATTTTGATTAGCAACATTATATAAAAATTCACCATCCTCAGTTTCTAAAAAATAATTACTACAATCGTCCATACAAAAAGAGGTCTCAGTTCGGCGTAGATAGCCCACATTTTGAGGCAGAGGAGGTGGAGGCGGACCTTGCTCACAGTTTAAAGTAGTGAGAAACTGTGAAGCATTATCAGGTACAATAAGCACTGAATCACAATATTCCTCTTTATTTTGAATAAAATAATTAAGCCAGTTTAAAGCTAATCTGCCTGGAATGCCTTCAGAAGCACCAGGCCACTCTGTAGAACTATGACCGCCGCCGCTAATTTCATACAGTAATTTAGTTGTGGTTACAGGTGTATTGTAATACTGGTCCTGCCCTAGAAGCCCATCATAATCTGGAAGGTCATTAACCTCGTTTTGTCCAGCAATGATTAATGTTGGAACAGAATGATCTAAAAATTCTGGCACTAAGCATATACAATATTCTGAACCAGCACACAGATCACAATCCTCAATAATGATTGTTGGGTTTAATGCTATTACAGCAGAAAGTGAAGAGTTTAAAACAGCAGCTAACTGAACAGAACCACCACTTAACGAATAACCTACAGCAGCAAATTCACTAGTATCCAAGGCATTAAATAGTGGTGAATTTGGTCTATCCTCTTCCATTTTAATTGAGCTAATAAGTTCTAGTATTGCTTCTGCTCTGAAACCATGACTATCATTAACGGGGTCATTATATTGTATGGTGGCAGAAACAAATCCATGTGAGGAAAAATAGTAAGCCCAATTTTCCATAGATTCTTGATCTCCACCAAAACCAGCACCTAGAATAATGCTTCCGAGAAGATCGTTATACCCAATTGGATGATAGATAGTTGCATCAGCATATAAACTGCCCGGTTGCATCCCGTCATTTTGCGTATAGGTGGCTACTTCATATGGACCAAATTCATAGCTGCCTCCTCCGCCACCTCCAATTTCTTCACATATATTTTGTTCAGAATTCCAGGAACAATAAGCAGACCAATAGTCACAATCCGCTTGGTTTAGATCACTGCATTCAGAAAATGCAAAATGGATAAGAAAAATTAATTTAAAAGTTAAAAGTCTAACAATGATCAAAATCTTGTCCTTGTATTATGATTTACCTTAATTAGAAAACGTATTACAATTCAAATATACTTAAAGCAATCCAGAACTATTTAAAATGACAGATAAATATTTTGCACATTATTCATATTTTATATTATAATGCGATATGTTAATATTACTTTATATTATAAAGATATTATTTAAAATATATTATAAATTATAAATAAAAAGGAGATTAGTCTTAAAAATGAAATATATGATAATAGCTATTGTGCTTAATACTTCAGTATTTGCAAATAATTTTTCTGAAAATTACCATTCTAAAAATAATCTAGTTAATATTTTTACAGGTGAGCAAATAGGTCAATATTTTCAATATCCAGAACAATCTCTTTCTCATTCAATATCTGGCACTTCCGTTATAGAATTTTATGTTGATACTAATGGAAGTTTAAATGATATTAATATTGTCAATTCTTTGGGCCCTCAATTTGACAGAGTGATCCTCGAGGGATTAAGCAAATTTTCAGTTGAAAAACTAAAAAAACTGAAAGTTGAATATGGGTTTAGATATAGACTGCCATTAAAATTTGAAAACTAATTTCCTAAATTTTTTAAATGATCTACTTCATTAAAATCATTTTCCTTGTGGATGTGAATTCGCCTGTTTTGATTGTGTAAATGTATAGTCCAGATGGCAATACATTTTGATTTTGATCATTGCCATTCCAAGTAATCAACTTTCTGCCCGATGTTTCATAGCCATCTACTAATTCATTCACAAGTTTGCCAGAAGAATTATAGATGGAAAGCTCTACATAACCATCCTTGATAATATCATATGAAATAGTTGTGATAGGATTGAATGGATTGGGATAGTTTTGGTATAGCTTATAGTCTGTTGGAGTAATATTTTGGTCAACGCCTAATGCATTAATACTTACCATTTCGCTGTAGTTACTAGAATTTCCATTATAGTCAACGGAGGCAATTCGGTAGAAAAGAGATTGATTATTTTCAACATTTATATCCGTGTAATAATTTTCTACCGTATAAAAAACTTCATGACTCTCAAAGCTTTCATTTGTTGATCTTTCAATTTTGTAATATTGAAAATCTAGATCTTCAATGACATTCCAACTTAGCTCCAAGCCATTAGATACTTGAACAATGGATAAACCAGTAGGCACTGCTGGATTAATATTATCAACAGAGTAGCCAGCAGAGGCTTTACTTATATCCATAAGTTCAGGGTAAAAATTTTGCGCAATTACTCTAAATGTTTCTAACCCATCTGAATGAATAGATGAGTCTAAAACCGTAGTGGCCTCATATGTATAAGATAACTCACCCGTAGCACCAATTGATCCTAAGCTTACCCATGACTCAGAATCATGCGCTAAGCGCTGAATTGTATAAGTATCTATGCCATGAGGGTGCAAGTCATTATCAACCATAGATCTTTTAAATGAAACAAATACTCTGCCTCCTTGATCGTTCGGAACATCAGCTATTTCTATTATTTCAGGGCTGTAGTCCACTGGCCCTGTACGATAATACGAGTACCCACCACCATTTCCTGGACCTTCTCCATTTTGACTTCCAGGCCAAGTAGCTCCCCCACTTTGATAATCACCAGAGGTCCATCCAGTGACAAAAAAATCATAATAGGCATCGTCTTCATTTGAATACATTGATATCACAAAAGTGCCGTTAGGGTTATTAATTAAATTATACCAAGTACTCCATATACCGTATACTACTGTGGGGTTTATTGTTGTTGGAGCTGAGCCTCCAAAGCGGGGCCCATAACCCCATTGAGTCCCTAAGGGAGAAACGCCACCCTGATACTGGTTCTCCAAGTATGCGTTATATATTCCTTTTGAATTAGCTCTTGTAAGGGCGACATTAGGAGTGATCACATCCCAATTTTCAGGGTCTGTAAAATCAGCATAATTCTCTTTTTCAAAATATACTCTCTCCTCATCACAAAGCGGAACAGGATATTCATCACAGCAATTATTTTCACCGAATACATATTCAATAAAATCAAAAGCCCCGCCTACTTGATAATAGCTAACGTACATTGCTGCACAATCTGCTTTAAGTGAATTGATGAGAATTGATAAAAAAAATATTTTTAAAATAATGTTTACCATATACAAATATAGTTAAGAATGAACTTAACATAGGTTAATGAATTTTAGAATAAGTTGTATAGTTCAATTTGTATAAGGAGCAAACTAGGGAGGATACAATAGATGAATTTTTAATCTACTATAAAGTGTTCGCTCCTT
>JAYPIC010000088.1:0-6233 GCA_038127595.1 bacterium
CATTGAATAGGACTTAAAATATCCCATAATGCCTTTTTGAAATGAAGTTACTTCTGTATAAATGAATTCCTTACCATACTTAAAACCTAATAACTCGTTTGATCTTCTTACAACTCTTGTATTAATGCCAGACATGATGAAAGGCGCAGTCCATAATCTGACATCCTGATCCCACTCTACAGATCTTAGACTTGAAACAGATGGGCCTTCATATTTATCTGAATTCAGTGCATATGGATTTCCTAATAATCCTGACAAATTTGGTTTTGATTTAATATAGTTTGAAATGGCAATCATGCTTGCTATTGTGCCCCCGCTAAAACCACCTTTAGTTGCTCGCACATAGTATTTAATGTGGCTGCATAAACGATCATACTTTTTTTTAGCTTCAGACTGGAGAAATAAAACTCCTAAATCAGAAGGAATAGAATCAAAACCACAGCTATGGATAATTCTACATTCATTCTTTTTTGAAACTTTATCATATGCATCAATTGATTCTCTTATAAATGGCACCTCTCCTGTTAAATCACAATAGTGAGTTCCATTGTGTGCACAATGAGATACTAAATTTTTACCGTATTTAATATATGGACCTACTGTAGAAATAATAAGTTTTGCAGATTTAGAAAGATGATCAAGAGATTTTTCATCAAAACTATCAGCAATAAAAAATTTTATTTTTTTTATTTGATCATTTTTATCTGCTAATGTTTCAATTACTTTTTTAATCTTATCTTCATTACGACCAGCTATTGCCCAAGTAAATAATTCATTATTTACACCGTAATGTTCTATCAGATATTCGACCACGAGTTTTCCAGTAAACCCAGTTGCACCAAAAACAATAATATCATAAGGTCGATTATGCATTTTCACTTATTGATTAACAACCATACTAACAAGATTAACTATATCAATTATACTTAATTCACCATCTTCATTTATATCCGCAACAAAGTCACAACACATACCCAAAGAATTTCCATACACAATAAGCTCAGAAAGTAAAATCACATCTATGATATTTAGTTCACCAGAATTATCTACATCTCCTAAAGACCAACTATTACATATATCTCTTGGTAAAGCAAAAAACGAATGATATCCTGCCATTGGATGTTTTTCTTTCCTTCCCGAACTATCTGTAGCTTGTATAAAATAATTTATCTCAGACCCATATAGTTGTGGAGGCAAATAGCCAGAGTATGTATTTGGTTCCTCTGGAACCAATGATAAGTAAAGATCAGTTGAATCATATTCAAATTCTGCTTCAGTTTTCCAAAATACTTTTACTGAACCATCAACAATGCCTGTTTTACTTAAATCATCTATCACAGCATTTATCATATATCCTTCATTGATAAATGAATCTACTGTATCTCTAAGTGGGTTATGAAATAGTTGCAACATATGTAAATCAGGAATTCCTTTAACCCTACAATGCAATGCATCTGTAGACTCCCATGATCCTGTAACTCCAATGATTTCATAACCTGGCATAGCTAATTCATATGCATTAATTGCATCGTCATCCCAAATACTATTCATTATTGGTACGAGTACTTTTTCATTTAAAACAAGCGAGTTAGTGTATGGCTGATCGTTTGGTGTATAGACTCTATGCACTTCCCAAGGATATCCCCATTCTGTAAGAGATTCAGAAAAATAGCTAGCTACATATTCAATCTCGTTATACTGCGGGTGATTTTGCGGGACTTCTCTTATCAATACTTTGGTTGGGCTGAGGTATTTTCCCCAACAATCTATATGATCTATATATGTATTATTTGGATCTGGAAGAACATGATAGGTATCAATGCCATAATAAGACTCCATTAGATCATTTATTTGCTGATTGGTTTCATCATTTTCTGAATACACTAAGTCAGATGAGGAAGCAGTACCAAGACCATCCGTCATATAATTACCCCCGCAATGAACCAGATCTGTAGAATAATAGGGTACATTTAAATACTCAGATACTTTAAATGGTGCATCATTATCATTTGGCCTAGGTCTATTATAAGTAAAATCAACAACACTAACATCCCCGCTCCCATCCACTACCCACCAAGGACCATAATCTCTTGTCCAATAGCTATCTGTCGAGCCAAGAATGAATTCAACATTGTTCATATTTACATTTGCATTTTCAAATGAACTAATAGCGTTATTTTGTTGCGATGATGATACTAGACAGTAAACTTTTATATTCTCAGCTAATTCCCCAACTATTTCAAGAGATATCCCTAGCGGATAACGAATGAGAGCGCCACTCATACGCTCGAATTCAGCTATGTTCCTTAATGGTGCAATAGGAGGGTCAGTTTCTCTGCCCATTTCATATATGATACTGATATTATTTTTCTCATGTTCAGTTAATCCTATAGGCAATTCGCCCTGATCATTTGAGTCAGCATAAATGAAAACAATATTAAATATCGCGATAATAGATAGTATATATCGCATTTTTTGAAAAGGGAAACAGAGAAAAATTATATAAATAATAAAATAATTATTGTTTTAACCTGTATGTAGCGCCTTCCATAGTCTTAATGAACTTGTCAACTTGACTTTGCGTATGGAATAAATCTTCCATTGAAACAAATACATCGCTCGGATATCCATCTTCATCATAATCCATCAAAAAGTTAGATTCTAATTTTATAACGACGTCCCGGATGACCATGGGAGGAATTTCTTTACTGCGCATAAAGTTAATCTGAAGATTTAATTGTCCAATAGAAGTCATATGAAAGAGAGGTAAATAGCCATCATCACTATCACACCTGTATGTCATAGTCCCGTGGTCAGTACCCCTACCCCAGCTGATATCTGAAGCATGTTGTTCAGCAAATTGTATAATTGCTTCGCCAATTTTCGCAATTTCCCTACTGCAATTCTCACGCATATGCTCTATAAAACTGTCTTTATCCCAGTTTGACATTAATGCCTCCCTATTTTAGAATATTTAAATTCAATTAAAATTTATTAATATAATTTACAATGACTTAATTTTACAAAAAAGGTCTCAGAGTCATTAAATGAAAGCGTGTAAAGTTAAAATTCGACTTTTATGAGATTATCATCAACAATCCGATCAACAAACTTGTTCATTGGATCAATCCCAGCTTTAATAGGTTTTTGATCTATGTTATATGTAAAGGTTGTCAATGAATCAGTGATAAAAACTTTTTCAATTAGTATGGGAGTCTCAATCTTTTCTCCATTTAAATCACTCTCGCATAATATACCAACTTCAAGCCAATCATTTAAAGTTGCATTGGTTTGATTTCCAAGACTATCAGAGAACACCTTTTTTGCTTCCACCGTAAATGTGACTTCGTATGTTCCATCATCATTTTGCTTTGCCGTAGCACTTTTTGCCTTGTTTTCATATAAGGTAATTTTAGAAAATGTATCATCAATGAGATATTGTAGATCTTCAGGAGTTTCATCTTTTATCATTTTAACAAAAGTTCCAATATCAGCATAAGGTGATGACTTATACCTATACATGTCCATAAATGCTTTTAGAGCTTTGTTAAACTTATCTTTACCAATGAAATCAGATAAGGTATACATCATTAAGCCAGCTTTGTTATAGTGTATGTATTGCTGCCCTTCAGTTTTCATAATACTTGGCTCATGCCTACTCTCCATTGCTCTGCCCATCAAATATTTGTCCAATTCATATTTTAGAAATTTTCTAAGCTGTTTCTCGCCTTTCTCTTTAGCAAGTAAAGAAACTGCTGAATATTCGGATAAACCCTCACTCAAAAATGCTGAACCTTGAACATTTCCCCCGGCTGTTTGATGAGGCCACCATTGATGACCCATTTCATGAGCAGTTACCCAAAATGGCATATCTAAGTCTTCAGGATCATTTGGATCTACGTCCATTACAAATCCAATTGATTCAGAGAAAGGTATAGTATTAGGAAATGATACAGCAAAGGATGAATAACGAGGAAATTCTATTATTCTACACTGTTTGTAAGGATATGGGCCATATAATTCTGAATAATATTCTATAGATTTTTTCATCCCGTTCATCATTGTTGCAAGGTTATAACTATGTTTTGGATGATAAAAGATCTCAAGCTTTATTCCATTCCAGACCTCTTGCATAACCTGATACCTACCTGACACAAATGCAAATAAATTATGTATGGGTTTATCCATTTTATAATGAAAGAATTTTCTATTATTTTCTTCATACTCTTTAATTAAATATCCTGGAGTCATCGCTATTTGGTCAACATCTGTACTGACTATCATTTCATAATCAACCCAATCCGCATCATCGCCAAATATTCCATATTGTAAGCCTTCAGCATCATTATATGGTCTCATAGGATCTTTATCTTCTTTTAATCCATATTTTTTTCTAGTCCTTTTCTGGGATAATTCTCTATCACTGCTATAACCAAAAGTAGGAAATAATTGAGAGCTGAATATCATAGTCCCATTATCTAGTACAGTCATATCAACGCCACTATTCGTAAAGCCTTTTCTTCCTCTATTACCAGAAAAGTTCAAGGTGATTTCATCTCCCGGTAATATTGGAGGATCGAACACATAAGTATCCCAACCATAAATGCTATCTCTTACTATCAGCTTATTATCTGCTGACCAGGAATATTGTTCATAAGGAAACCTAGCATTAAAATTGGAGTGAATAGTATCAATACTATTTTCTGTCTTATTTTTTAATATATATGACCCAATAAACTCAAGTCTAGATTCTTTGGGAAACAGGTGCACCTCACCACTAATGGAAGTGATCTTTGGAAACTTGCTATCTTTATACTTCTTATATTTTTTTTCATATTCTGCGGCCAATTTCTCATAATATTTTGGTTGATGATATTCATTCAAAATATTTGTGTTGTAAAATATATAGCTGCCAAATCCAATAAATAGAATTAGCGACACTGAAATTCCGATGATGGAAAACTTATTTATACGATTTTTAGCTATCTCTAGTCTTGACTTAAAATCTCCATATGAACCTCTAACCCAGAATAGATTTGACACAATTATAATTAAAGCACTAAAAGATATCCAATATAGTTTATATGTAATTAATCTTTCTAAATATGGGGTATAACCATTCATATCCGAGTATGGTGCACCAGAACCTGACCCAAAATAATACAGCGTATGATTAAGCCCGAGCTGTCCAGCAAAAATGCCAAATAAAAAATATAATATCATCAAAAAATGTCCAAGATATTTGTGGTTAACCATAATTTGAATACTAAAAGCCAACACACAAAGCAGCATGTACCTAGTCCAATCTAAAATAAATAATTTCTTAAAATAGAGGGCGACCTCAAAATCGTAAAATCCTTTCCATGTTTGTATACCTATCCCTACAATCATCAATACTGAAAGCATAATTCCAGGCAATATAATCAAAGCTACTAATTTTGAAACCATAGGTATCCAATTTGCAACTGGTAATGAATCAATTATCTGATCTGCTTTAAGCTCTCTTTCTTTCCAAATGATCTGTCCAGAATAAAATGTAATGATTATAATCATAAATAAAGCAAAAGACCCACTTAAGACAGATAAAACCTCATATGTAACAGGAAGAGTATTCACCCCATACATCTTTCCTATTGCAGATTGGTTTAATAATAAAAACCCCGCTGCGGTCCCAGCAATGGCTAAAAAATATGGGTCTCTAAAAGCTCTTTTTATTTCAATTTTTAACTGAGTAGTAAATTGTAGCCAAGTTGTAAAACGATTAAATACAGGCCTTATAATTTTTTGAACTTCGCTTGATTCAAAAAGTTCTTCCTCAGCAACTTGAGATGATTTTTTTCTTTTTAGGTTAAATAATTTATATTCTTTTGAAAAACTAAATTTTTTCATACCAAAAAGAAAAAAGAATGCACCTACAAAGAACCAAATAATCCTGTTAAATACTAGCCATTTTCCTAATGGAATCAGCAGCGTATCCCTTTCGCTAGGAGTCCAATATTTCACTAGATCACTTATTGCCTCTCCCCCAAAAGGATCTAGTAAACTTGCTATCCACCTAGTTTCAATGTCACTTGTCAAATTTGATGATGTAAGATAACCGAAAAGCAAAATCACTGATGCTAGATATGTAGGAAGCATCCTTCTCGAAAGTATTGCTAATGAAAATAAAATAGCACCAACTAAAAACACATTTGGTATGACCATGACAAAAATAGGATGTAAGTATGCATCTA
>JAYPIC010000089.1:0-6207 GCA_038127595.1 bacterium
AGTTAGGACGACCAAAAGGACGACCGAATATTTTTTTATTACTTAGTCACCTCAAAGTAAACTTCCTGACTAGCAAATCCTGAAAAAATTCCTAATCCATTATTAATGTTGGTATATGGTTCATTTAAATCTCTTGAATCTTGACCAGATGTTTCATATAGCAAAGCATATTCTTTATTGACATGATATATAGTAACTTTATGAGTGCCATACTGAGTATAGTGTATTAGTGGTCTTAATCTCAAAGTGCTCTCCTGGGTTGGTGAAGTAGTAAATTCAAAATTTATTCCTAAACCACCAAGTACATCTGTTGGATCAATAGACTTTGGAAACCCTTTTTCTATATTTTGTATCACTAAAAAATAGTAGCTACCATCATTGTTATTCCAGACGATATCAATTGTTTTTTGAAACGACTCTCTAAAAATCCTTAAATCTAATAAAGTTTTTATTTCAGGTATTCTTACTGATTTAGGTGATATACTTACTCCTTCTGGTTCGCTAGGTATTGTTGTATTTGACGATATCATCTTCCCTTCATACTCAAAAGCTAATTGGTACTTTTCTCCAATATTTATTGATAAATCATTTCCGTCATAAAAATATCTTCCTGGTTGGTCTGATTTGGCTGAAAGAATGAAATCTTGATCATTTTTAGAAATGGTTACCAACGCATCTGTTATAATCTCTGGTTCACTACTATTCCCAGAATTAAATGGTGTTGTTTTTTTTAAATAAATATCATCAATTGGTTCTCCTTCATAAATAAATGCCTCAACAACTGGTTCACTTTTTCCTAATTCAAAATCAGGTACATCTTCACATGATGAAATAATTATAATACTTAATACAGATAAAATTTTATTGAAAGATTTCATTATTATTAATTTTAAAATGACACATTAAAAAATAGGCTAGGGGTAAACCCTATATAGTTGATATTAGTTTCTATTACCTGACCATTCACCACTTCAAATTCCTTATACCACGTGTTACTTCTATTATAAAAGTTAAATAAGGATAGGCCCATACTTCCTTTACCAGATCCTATATCAAATTTGTAGGTAAAACTTAAATCTAAGCGATGATATGGAGCATGCCTAGGTCCATTTTTATCTCCTACGCTCACATATTCTGTTTTTGTTCCATCTAAAAGAGTAATTGTATATATTCCATTAGGTGCTGTATAAGGTTTTCCGCTTCCATAGACCCAAGTTGCACCCAAATCCCAGCGTCCTGCTTTAAGTACATTTACTAATTTAAATTCATGGCGTTGGTCATTTAAAGAGTAAAATGGTTTATCACTTAAACCTGGGAATGTGTGTACTACTTCACTTAAAGTATAACCCATCCAACCTGTAAATTTACCAACCATTTTTTGTATTAAGAAATCAACACCTCTTGATATACCTGTTCCCTCAAAAAATAGTTGATCATTAGGATCAGCACCTAGAGCTGATTGAAAACGAAGTGAAAATTCGGTAAGTCCTGTCATTTCTTTTTCAAAATATTCAATATCAAATAACCAGTCATCAATTTCGTAACTTGAACCAATAATTAAGTGTTCAGAGAAACTTATAGGACTATTTTCCTCATCAGCTAAAAGCCAAAAGTCTCTACTTCCTTGTGTTACGTCTTCTCGAACAATTCTATTTACAAATTGATAATATCTTCCCCAAGCTCCTTTAAGTTTCAATTTATCATTAAGTTGGTATGATAATGAAAAACGAGGCTCATAATAAAATTCATCCGTAACATCAAAATGAGTTGCTCTAATTCCACCAACTATATTTAATTTTTCTGATGGACTCCACTTATCCTGTAAATAAACTGTGTTCAAAACACCTTCATCCTTTTGGTCTATAACCGTTATTGTGTCATTAAAGGTATAGTTGTAATCAACATCATTCTTTGTTATCTGGCCACCAAATTCTAAGCTATGTTTTGAGTTGATTTTATACTCACTATGTAGCCTAAGAGTATAATCTTTTAGATTATTATCTTCTACTAATCCAGTTTTGAAATTATTAGTTGTATCAGGTAATTGAATAGTAACATCATTTACTCTATTTCTGTTACTAAAGTAGTTGGAATAAGCTCCTACAATGTTTGTGTAGAGTTTATCATTCCATTGTCTTGCCCAACGAATACTTGAACCCCAGTTTCCCCAATTCAATAAATCTTTTATATCAGTAGTTATAGATCTTTCTCCATCTGTATTTGATCCAAAAGTGTTATTATTTTTTCGAGAACTATCTAGATTATCCTCTCCATTATACATTGAAATCGAGATTATATCTTTATCGCTAGGATTGTAACTGAACTTTGTGTTTAAATCATAAAAATAAAATGAAGGTTGTGTCTGATTTTGCTGAAAGTTATTAAAATTAGGAAATCTAGTGCCATTACTCTGATTATTGTCATTATATAAATCAAAAATATTATTATATAATCCGCTTCTAATAATATCAGTATAAGACCTTCTACCAGCTAATAATAGATTTGCTTTTTCTCCTATAGGAATCTCAAGAGTAGCATTAGCACTAACTAAGCTTAACCCTCCAGAAAAACTTACTTTATTTATATTTCCTCTTTTTCCAGTTAAGTCCATTACACTTGAAATTCTACCTCCGTACTCAGCTGGAAACCCACCCTTAAATAACTGGATATCTTTTATTGCATCACTATTAAATGCACTAAAGAAACCATAAAAATGGTCAACATGATATACAGTAAAACCATCTAAAAGAACTAAATTCTGATCTGGAGTTCCACCTCGAACATATAGGCCAGCAGAAGATTCATTAGTGCCACTTACTCCTGGGAGTAATTGTAAGGCCCTAAAAATATCTTTTTCTCCTAAGTTTGGTATTGATGCCAACCTTTTAGGTGATAAAGATATCTGGCTTACATTTTCATTCATTTTTATAATTTGTTGTCTTGAGTCAGTATTTATGACTACCTCATCTAACTTGTTAAAATCAGGTGCAAGAAGTATAGTTATTTTATCTTTCACTATTTCCTTTGTTAGTGTTAAGGTCTCTACTTTATAGCCTAGGTATTGTACCTGAATTGTTGAATTTTCTGATGGTACATTAAATAATGTGAAAAACCCATCACCATTTGTTGTTGTGCCTATATTAGTATCTTTTATAAAAACATTAGCAAAGGGAAGTGTTTCTCCACTTTCCTTATCTTTTACGACACCGCTAATAGTAATTTGATTCATTTGAATTTTATCGCCCAAAAGAAATGAAGTTAGATTACTATTAAAATAATTAGCATAACTCTTGGCTGTAAAAAAAGAGATTAAGAAAATAAAGAATAACTTTATAAATGGTGTTTTCATCATATCAATTTAGTGTGAAAATCATAAGAATATGATGTGGGATTTCTGATAAATTATTAAAGCTGACAATTTAGTTAATGAAGTCTTTTTTTTAATAAATGAGCAAATTACAATCTATTATAATAGTTTATTATTAAGTGTCATCTTTAGAATTATTATTTGATTTTTACTGATCCTTTAAGGAGAATGATAGCTATTATTTAGGACTATTAACTTAACCACTTTTTAAATTCTGTTGCTTTTGCTTTACTGACAATTATTTTTTTGTCTGGTTTAGGTAAAATATTAACAATCAATCTGCCATTATAATGGAAAGTAATATTTTCTATTGCGCTTTTTCTAACAATGAACTGTCTATTAGCTCTATAGAAACTTACTGAAGAAATTTCCTTCTGTATCTTGTCTAAGGCATCATTAATTATATATTTTTTATTAGAATTAGTACAAGCATATGTAACAAGATTAGATTTAAAAAACCATGCAATATCTTTAACTGCTAAAGGAATAAGTTTGTCTCTTTGATATACTAAATATGATTTTTTAGTTTCAGAACTTGTTTTGGAAGCTATTACGTCCAATAATTTTTTTATAGTTTCAGAGTTTGTAGGGCCTGAGATTGAATTCTTTAAACTTTTGAATTTCTCTAATGAATGCTTAATTTTTGTTTTATCAAAAGGTTTTAAAATATAATCAACACCATTAACTTCAAAAGCTTCTAGAGCATACTTATCATAGGCAGTGATAAATATTATTGGGGTAACAGATTTAATTTCTTTGAAAATCTCAAAAGAGAGCCCGTCTGATAACTGAATATCCATTAATAAGAGATCACAGCTTGATTGATTTTCTTCTAACCATTCGACTGAACTTTTAACACTTGAAAGCATCTTTAACACAGTATAAGATGAATCTATTTCCATTAAAATCGACTTCAGACTATCTGCTATTTTAGGTTCATCCTCTATAATTACTATATTCATTGAAATGATTTAAACTAATGGTAATGTTACAATAAATTGTGATGAAGTATTTTGGATATCAATCTCTTTGCCAACCAGTATTTTGTATCTCTCATTTAAGTTAGAAAGACCGATACCATTTTCACTTACACTTTTATTCCTTTGGTTTAGATTATTTTTAAAACTAAATAAATTTCCTCTTTGTTTAAGCTCTATTGTTACTGGCTTCTCCTTTGATATTTCATTGTGTTTAATCACATTTTCTAGTAGAGGCTGTAATGACATACTAAGAATTTTTTTTTCTTTATCATTTAAATCTACAATCAATGTCAAACCATCTTTAATTCTTATTTTGTATAATTCAATATAAGAATTTAATAATTCCAGCTCATCTGCTAGATTAACTATTTGCTCATTAGAATTATTGAGTGAGTACCGAAAAACATCTGACAAATTTGAAAGGTATTTTTTAGCTGTTTTTTGATTTTCATCTATTAAAGCAGATAGGTTTGCAAATGAATTAAAGAGAAAATGTGGATTGATCTGATCTTTAAGATTTTCTAACTTAGAATTTAAATAAGAAGATTTTAATTTCTCATTTTCTAATTCTTTAAGGTTATTTTGTTTATTTAAATATAAAAATTTAACTGAGAGCAACATTAAAACCCCACTTAATGTAATCCTTATTAGATAGGCTTTATAAAATATATTTTGACTGATTACATTATCAAAGATTATGAGTTGGAGAGATGAGCCTAGAGACCAAAATGCTAAAACAATTAGTGTAAAAATTAAAATCGTTCTAATATTTAGTAAATTTCCTGAAATGACATAATAAAACCTCTTCAAAAATATAAATCCAATAGAATAACAAAATAAAATTTGAAATAGAATCTGAAAAATCAGTTCATAAATATTGAAATTCCAGGTATAACCTAAAATGATGTTTATTTCATTAAATCCACTAACAACTCTATGGAAATTGAGGATTATTGAAATAAAAACAGATACATAAAAAATTGAATTGTTTTCTTTGTTAGTAATGTACATATCACTCAAAATGGTTGGAGTAATTTAACAATTAAAATATTTCTAGTTCCTAATTTAATTGATTGGTATTTTATCTCTAATTTGGTTTTGATACTTCTTATATAGTTTAAATTCTACTTTATTCAATAAAGTCTTTATTTCATCGTCTTTTTCTTTACTTAGCTGTTTTAAATCTTGAAACTTTTCAAATCGTGATTTGCTACTATTTCTAATATCTTCCAGCTTTAGTTGATACTTCTCATTAATTTTTATAAAATATGTTTTTTTATCTTCATCTAGATTTAAATATTTTATTTGATCATCAACTGTAGCTTTGGCCTTCTCTTTATCAAATTCAAAATTTTGTGCAGATATTGTAGTTGAGGTCAATAGAAATAATGTGCTTATAAAGATTGTTTTCATAATTTATTTATTTTGTTAATAAATCTAGAAAGAACATTTTAGAATTTGATTATTTAATATAGCGAAGCAACTAAAGATTAACTTGAAGTGCTCTATTATTAATTTGAATTGATTTTTTTAATAAAGCTCTAAAAGGTAAAAAATGATGAATTATTCATCACCAATAACATTTACAACAAAAATTTCATCTGAAAATGTATTTGGTGGATTTTATACCTTTTTACGATATAATTCTCTTCAATAATTTTCTAAGGAGTGCAGGAACTAAAACTAATTTCGCTGTATAAATTTGGGTCGTGGTTTGGATCTTTAACAGTGTTAGCCATCATTGAAATTTTAACAATTTCATCACTTGTAGAAAAACAAAGTTGGTGAAAGTTATCGTTGTCATTTATATCTGCTATCGAAATAGGCACATGCGGAGTTAGAACTCCAGAACTCTCAGTA
>JAYPIC010000090.1:0-6141 GCA_038127595.1 bacterium
GACCATAATAGATTAAAAGGAAATGTAGAAGCTATAATGCAGAAGGGTTCTTATTCTAAAAAACAATTATTATCTGAAGTAGGAGAAAGAATTAAACAGTTAAAAAAACGGAGTTAATTGTATGTCAAAAATATTAATAGTTGAAGATAACGAGATGAATAGAGATATGTTATCTAGGCGCTTAGAAAGAAAAGGTTTCGAAGTAGTTATGGCTGAGGATGGAGCCAAAGGCGTTGATATGTCAAAAAGTGAAAATCCAGATTTAATTCTTATGGACCTAAGTTTACCAGTTATGGATGGTTGGGAGGCAACCTCGACAATAAAGGCAGATGATAGTACAAAAGAAATACCTATCATAGTATTAACAGCGCATGCAATGGCAGGAGATAGAGAAAAGGCATTGGAAGCAGGTGCAGATGAGTATGATACCAAGCCAATCGATTTTAAAAGACTACTTGGTAAAATTAAAGATTTTATCTAAAAATTTTTCCATTGGATAAAAGAACAGAAAGTGCTTTTCTTGGCAAGGCTAGACATAATTTAAAAAACCCAGTAAATGCAATACTTGGTTACAGTGAGATGCTCATCGAGGATTGTGAAGATGAAGGACTGAATTATTTAATACCAGATATACAAAAGTTAAATACAGCTGGAGAGGAAATTCTTGATTCTATAGAGAATATTTTTAACGACTCAGCTTTGGTAGAAAACGAAAAATCAATTTCATCTATGGCTGAAGAGATGGAATTAGCTTTACGCACACCTTTAAATACTATCATCGGATATTCAGAACTCTTGCTTGAGGATGCTGATGATATAAATATAGATAATTTTGCCTCTGATATTAATAAAATAAAGTCCTCCGGGAGGTTATTAGAAACTGAATTAAAAAATATCATTGGTTTTGATTCAACAAATGTAGATAGTCTAGAAAATCAGAATCTAAATCAGGGTAATCTTTCCTTGGTGCAGGATGTCCTAGATAGCATAGTCCCAATAGATAAAAATGATAAAAAACCAAAAGAATTGGGCGTGATCCTTGCTGTTGATGATAATAAAAATAATACTGATCTGCTTGAGAAAAGATTAGAGAAACAAGGTCATAAGGTATATACAGCCAATAATGGTAAGGATGCATTGCTACGCTTAGGTATGGACAGGAATGAAATTGATGTCATTCTTCTGGATATTGTTATGCCAGAGATGAATGGTTTTGAGGTTTTGAAGTATATTAAAACTGATAAGAGATTTTTTGAAATACCTGTAATAATGATATCATCTATGGATGACACCGATAGCATTTACAGGTGCATAGAGAATGGTGCGGATGACTATATAACAAAACCTTTTGACAAATCTATTCTTGATGCAAGAATATCTTCCTGTATAGAGAAAAAACATCTAAGGGATAAAGAAAAGCGACTTATGAAAGAGCTTGAAGAAGAGCAGGAGAAATCAGAAAAATTATTGTTAAATATTTTACCTGATGACATTGCTCAGAGACTCAAAACTGGTGAAACTACCATAGCTACAAAGCATGGACAGGTCTCTATTCTTTTTGCTGATATAGTGAATTTTACGCCTCAATCAGCATTACTAAACCCAAATGAGCTGGTAATTATTTTAAACGAAGTTTTTTCTATTTTTGATGATCTTTCAACAAGTTATAATATTGAAAAAATAAAAACTATTGGAGATAGTTACTTCGCTGTTGGTGGTCTTAATGGAGATTCAAAGCAATCTGCAATTAGTTTAGTACTCATGGCTAAAGAGATGGTAAAAAAGTTGCGTACTTTAAATGAAAGAGTAGATAAAATGGATCTTCAACTTAGAATAGGTATTCATTGTGGAGATGTTGTAACAGGGGTTATTGGTAAACACAAATTTGCTTATGACCTTTGGGGGGCGGCAGTAAACTTTGCTAGCAGAATGGAATCAACAAGTGAGCCAGGTAAAATTCATATAAGTGAAAATTTACATAAGCTTATAAAAGAAGATTTTCGGTTCATTAAAAGAAAAGGCTTAAAAGTAAAGGGAGTAGGAAATATCGATAGTTATTTTGTAGAATAATCTATTGATGTAGTAATAAAACTGAAATAGTTTTTAGGTATAATATGATAAATAAATATCATAGATAAGGAGAAAACACTATGAAAGGTTCTTCACCAGTAGTTGAATTAAAACTTCCAGTGCTACCAGATATGGAATTATCCGCTACAAAAACAGCAGAAATTGTAGCTAAGCATATGGAGCTAAGTGAGGAGAAGTCCGCTGAAATTAGTATGGCACTTATTGAAGCTTGTATCAATGCTTTTGAGCACAGTGAATCAAATAAGCAAATAGAGATTCATTTTAGAATAAAAGGGGATGAACTTGAAATACAGGTTACTGATAAGGGTAAAGGCTTTGATGAATCGAAAGTTAAAATTCCTAAAATTGAAGAGAAAATAGGGTCTGATCATAAACGAGGTTGGGGACTTCAATTAATAAAAGAATTAATGGATACAGTTGAATTTGAAAGTTCTTCAGAAGGAACAACTGTAACTATGACCAAGAAAAAATAAAATTAAAGGAAATTAAAAATGTCTGAATTCAAATTAGATACTAGAGAAGAGGGTGATGTAGTAATTATTACAACTGAGGGTTATTTGAATAACGTTGGTGGTGAAAAAATTGCAGAGGCTTGTTATGAAAAAATTGATGGCGGAAAAAATAAGTTTCTATTAAACCTTGAGCGTTCATCAGTTGTTAATAGTATAGGCGTTTCTATTTTAATTGAAATAATTGAGAAACTTCAAGATTCTGATGGTAAACTAGCTTATTATAACCTCGCACCTATTGTTGAGAAAACATTTAAAATAATGGGTTTAACAAAATACTCTACTGTTTACTCATCTGAAGAGGAAGCATTAGCCGAAATGTCTTAGTATAGTTGCCTTAATTGTCAACTCATATAGATAAAGATCAGTTTGAGTATTATCTCTCTTCTTTAGATGAACTTGGAGAGATTTTAATTGAAGCTGATCAAATAGAATCTGTTTCCTCTGGTATTCTTAGATTAACTCTAGGAACAATAATGGCATCTAAGGGTGCTATTTTTGTTTTTGATAGAGATAATAGTGTTCTATCAGAGTTAACATCTATCAGCATAAAAGAACAATTTAAGGATTGTACTCTTTCTGAAAAATTTGTAGAAAATATTAGTTCTTATCAATACAGTCATTTTGAATTTGATAATAGTATAGATTGGATAGAAGGTGATCTAAGAAACTATCTTAAATCATCCAATTCGAAAATAATCATTCCATTATTCCATAAATCAAAGCTTCTTGGAATACTCTGTATCGGCGAAAAATTTATGTCAGAGAAATTTACAGATATAGATTATAAAATTCTTGAAATTATTTCAAATCACCTAACTGAAGCACTTTTTAATTATGAACTTTTAGAAAATGTAGAACAAAAAAAGAGAGAATTGAATATAAAGTTATTAGAGCTTGAAACTTTATTTGATATTGGAGTAGCGATTAGTTCAGTCTTGGATGTAAATGAATTGGCGGAAGATGTGCTTTTTAGGGCTATTGGTGTTCTCAATGCATCTAAAGGAATGTTCATAAGACAGAATGACCAAAGTCCAATTCTTGATATTTTATCAATGTTTAATTGGGGAGATAGCAAGTTTTTGTTATCAAAAAAAATCGATGTGTTAAACAAAATTAATGATGGTGATGGTGGTTTAATATTAACTAGCAATGATAAAACAGAATTACAAAAAAAGTTAAAAGAGGATAATCTATTAGTTGTTCCTCTAAGAGCTAAAGAAAATTTGTTAGGATTTATGATATTATGCGATAAAGAGACAAGGAGCGGAGTAGAGGACTTTAATGAACTAGATCTAGATATATTGACGTCATTATCAAATCAAGCAGCTGTTGCTATGGATAATGCAAAGTTATTTAAGGAAATAACTGAAGCAAAACAATTTAACGAAAGTATCTTGGGTAGTATTGCTACTGGTGTGATAACAATCAATGTTCTTGGGGAGGTTGATTCAGTAAACAAAGCTGGTGAAAATATTTTAAAAATGGATAAGGATAGTATAATAAATAATCATTACATGTTTTTATTTGAAAAAGATCCTGATGTTATAGAGATAATTACTAAGACTGAGTTAAGTAAGAAAATAACAACTGAAATCAATATACCATTTCTTACTGCATCTCAAGAAACGATTGTTAATGTATCAGCTGCGCCAAGAATTGATATTAACGGTAATGCTGAAGGATTAGTAATAGCCATCGAAGATATATCTGATGTCAGCAAAGTTAAAAACACATTTAAAAGATATGTTTCTAAGCAGGTTGTTGATAATTTATTAGAAGATGAAACAAAACTTAATTTAGGTGGAGAAGAAAGGGAGGTAACTATATTATTCACAGATATAAGGGGTTTTACCTCGATGTCAGAGAATATGGAGCCTGAACAAGTGGTTATGACACTTAATGAATATTTTTCCGAAATGATCGATATAGTATTCAAACATAATGGCACTTTAGATAAAATAATAGGAGATGAGCTTATGGTAGTTTTTGGAGCTCCTTTGGCAGCTGATGATGATACAGAAAGAGCTCTAAATACAGCTGTAGAAATGCAAAATAAAATAAAAGAATTAAATGACATAAGAAAACAAAGAGGTGAGGACCCAGTTCTAGTAGGTGCTGGAATTAATAAAGGTTTTGTTGTTTCCGGAAATATTGGTTCAAGAGATATGATGGACTATACGGTTATTGGGGATACGGTAAATTTAGGTTCTCGATTATGTTCAGCTGCTGGCCCAGGAGAAATAATAGTATCAAAAGAAGTAATTAAAAACCAGGAAGATAAATTTTTATTTAAAGAACTAGAACCAATCCTGGTTAAAGGTAAAAAAAATAAAATAAATATATTTAAAGTAAATTATTAATTATAAATATTTAAATAATATAATAATTAGATATAATTATAAGCGTAATGCTTGAAATACTTACTATTAAAGCCGCAATTAATCCGATTGCAAATGGTTTTAAACCTAATTCTTTAAAGTTTTTTAGTGCTGTGTTAAAACCAACAGCAGACATAGATGTAATTAACAAAAATTCAGCTGCATACTTTGTTATTTTTATAAAAGTTTTCCAAAAGTACAGATCACCGTATAAATAATCACCTATAGTTCTTAAAACACCAAAAGCAATGAACCCTAATACAAAAAAAGGGAAGATTTCAGCTATTCTATTTTTTTTCTCATTATGTAAAATTGCTTTTTGCGCTAAATATGGTATTACAAAAACCATTAGGGTATTTCGCAGTAACTTTGTTACAGTCGCTATATCAACGACATCGTGGTTTTGATATTGCGTGCTATATATCATTGCTGAGCCTGCAACTTGTGCAGTCTCATGTATAGAGCTTCCTAAAAATAGACCAACTGATAGTGCATCATTTAAAAAAATTATATTTGAAATTATAGGATAAAAAAACATAGCAAAAAGGCCAAAAATCGTAATGTTTGCTATAGCATAGGTTATTTCTGTCTTTTTTGCATTAATTGATGGAGCAAGTGCTGCTATTGCAGTAGCACCACAAATGCTGGTACCAACGGCGATTAATAATGAAAGTTCTTTAGATATTTTAAATTTATTACTTAATGCCTTTACCGAAGTAATTGTAATTATTATACATGGTACTACAATTATTAAGGCTTTAGATCCATATTGAACAAAATCAATGAAGCTTAACCTAATACCTAAAAAAATTATCCCAAGTTTTAATAATTTTTTTATACAAAAATCATATCCCGGTTTTAATCTTGAAATAAAAGAGTTATTTAAATTTGAAAAAACCATACCAATTATTATTGCTATGATTATTGGCGATACTGGACTTTTTTCTAATCCAAATAGATTTTTACCAACATAACCAGATAATTTAATCGATATGGAAGCTGTCGAAATACATAACAGTATACCCAATGCTACATTTTTATATAATTTCATTAAATCCTTGTATTTATTCTATTATACATAATATATGTTATATGCCATTTTTGTCTTTCTAATGACGGTGAAATCCAAATAAACTCATATACCCCTTATTAAATAGATT
>JAYPIC010000091.1:0-5985 GCA_038127595.1 bacterium
GCTGATGCGGGTACAGATTCTTATGAAAGGGAAAAGGGTTTCCATTTGATGAACAGAGAAACTGATTACATTAATTTTTTAAACTTAGCTCTTCAGCGCATTGATTCAGGCGAATTTGGTATTTGTGCTGTTTGTGGAAAAAAAATTCCTGAAGAAAGAATGATGGAAGTTCCTAATGCAACTAAATGTGTTTCCTGCAAAGAAGGTGAAAAATTAAATCTAAATAAAGTTTAAAGTGCATTACGTTGGGCTAATTATTGCCATTTTTGTTATTGATCAAGTCACAAAATGGAGTATTCACAATAATATGAACTTATATCAGTCCATCCCTGTAATAGAAGACTTCTTTTATCTTACGTATATAACAAATGATGGAATGGCATTTGGGTTAACTTTGCCTGGCGGCCAAGCTACTCTCTCTATCCTATCTATAATAATGACATTTGTTTTGATTTATTTTTTTTGGATTGAGAAGAATAGTCATTTTACTATTAAAATTGGACTGTCTTTAATCATTGCTGGTGCATTTGGGAATTTGATAGATAGGTTAATAGCGGGTAAAGTTATTGACTTTTTACATATCAAAATAGGGTCTTATTGGGAATGGTATGTCTTTAATATAGCGGATACTTCAGTATCAATAGGTATGGTCTTTTTTATTATTCATTCATTTTATTTTCAAGAAAAAGCTCTAAATAAAGCCTCTATTTGATTAAAAAAACTTTTCAAATAAATGACTCTATTAATACTCGATTAGATACTTATCTATCTGGTTTACTGAAAAACGAATCGCGTAATAAAATAAAATCCTATATAAAAAACTCTTCAGTCTATGTAAATGGAGAGTCAAAAAAACCAAGCTATCTGCTTCAAAATGGAGACAAGATCGATATATCCATCGAAACAGTAAAAAGTATAGATAGTAATAGTATAATTCCAGAAAAAATTGATTTTGATATACTATTTGAAGATGAAAATATCATTGCAATAGATAAACCAAGCGGAATTATAATGCATCCAGGTGTAAAAAATGATTCTGGCACTTTAGCTAATGGATTAGTATACCATTTTGAAAATCTTTCAAATGTAAATGGACTCGATAGGCAAGGGATTGTACACAGACTAGATGCTGACACTTCAGGTATTGTTTTAATTGCAAAAACAAATGAGTCTCATATATGGTTAGCAGAGCAGTTTAAAAATAGAACAATTAAAAAAGTTTATTATGCTATAACTTGGGGGAAATGGAAACTTAAGTCTGGAAAAATTGAAGGTAATATGATTCGAAAAAAATCAGACCCAACTTGTTTTGAGTTAACTTCAACTGATGAAGGTAAATATTCAGAATCAACTTTTAAAGTCTTAAGACAATATTCAAATTTTGCATGTGTTGAATTTGAGCCTTTCACGGGCAGGACGCATCAAATCAGGGTACATTCATCAAGTTTTTCGAACCCAATTTTTGGAGATAATAAATATGGTGGTGGTATCAAAAAAAGTAATGAGTATGCTAATGAGTTCAGGCGAATATCATCCAATGTCATTTCTTGTTTTGATAGACATGCATTACATGCAACTTCCATAGAATTTGAATTAATGAATTCAAACGGTAAAAAGTTAAAATTAAATTCACCAATTCCTGATGAATTGATTGAATTAGAAAAAAGATTATCTTTTAGTGAAAACTGATTATAATAAACTAAAAAAAGAATTTTTAGATTACCTAAAGAAAGAGAGAGGTTTTTCAGATTACACTGTTAAATCTTACAATATCGATATTAAAATATTTTTTGATTTTTGTAAAAAACTTGATGTTTATTTTGGACCTTATCTAGATAAGGTTAAACCACTTACGATAAGAAATTTTTTATCTGATGAAATGGCGAAAATTCAATCATCAAAAAGTAGGTCAAAATCATTGAGTGAAAAAACAATAGCTAGAAGATTAGCATCGGTTAAAGCATTGTTTAGATATCTATATAATTTTGAAAAAATATTAGATAACCCAACTATTTATATTAAAACTCCAAAATCTTCAAAAATGCTACCATCATTTGTAAAAGAAAAAGATATCAAAATGCTAATGGATGAACCATTAAAGAATATTATTACAAATGAATCAGATGCATATCGAGATATTGCCATTTTGGAAACTTTATATGCAACAGGGTTGAGATTAAGTGAGTTATTATCTCTAGATATTTGTGATATAGATAAAAATAATGGAATGGTAAAAGTCATTGGAAAAGGTAATAAAGAGCGTATTGTCCCTATTGGAAAAGTCGCATTAAATTCGATTAAGAAGTATTTAGAAAACACAGGAAGGTCCTTTAGGACAGATATTGATAACCCTTTATTTACAAACAGAAAAGGTTCTAGGCTACCAAAGCGCACTTTACAGAGAAGAATAAAAAGATATTTATTGAGCACTATGGGTGGAGGTTCTGTCCACACGCTAAGGCATACCTTTGCTACTCATCTGATTGACAGAGGTGCTGATATGTTGACTGTTAAGGAACTTTTAGGACACAGTAGCTTATCTTCAACTCAGCATTACACGCAGCTGAACCTAGAAACTATAAAAAAGGTTTATCAAAAGAATCATCCTAGAGGTGAATAAAATTATGACCACATACAAAGCAAAAGATCTTGATTTGCAAAAACTAGGATTAAATGACAATTTAGTTATTTCTAGAAATCTCAGTTACCAAGATTTAGTTTTAGATATTGTTAACAACGGTGAGGGGCATATTGCTTCTAGTGGCGCAGCAATGATTGATAGTGGAAAGTATACAGGCAGATCACCGAAAGATAAGTATATTGTAGATGAAACTTCTAGCAATCATAAAATTTGGTGGGGTGAGGTAAACCAAAAAATTTCTGAAAAAATTTTTGATGACCTCTACAGTCAAGTAATTGAGTATTATAATGATTCTAAAAATAAAACTTATATTTTTGATGGATTTGCGGGTGCAGAAAAAGCATATAATTTGAGTGTCAGGTTTTTGGTTAAAAAGGCTTGGCAAGCACACTTTGTAAATAACATGTTCATAAGGCCAGAACCAAATCAATTAAATGATTTTTCCGCTGACTTTACTATAATTAACGCATCAGATGTGAAAAACCTTGACTATAAAATTCATGGTATGAATTCTGAAGCATTTGTTATTTTTCACTTAGAAAAAAAAATAGCCATAATTGGGGGTACGGAGTATGGAGGAGAAATGAAAAAAGGTATTTTTTCTGTACTTCACTACATATTGCCTCAAAAAGGTGTTTTATCAATGCACTGTTCTGCAAATGTTGATAATAATGGAGAACACGCTGCGCTTTTTTTTGGCCTAAGTGGCACTGGTAAAACTACACTAAGTACAGATCCTCGGAGACCTCTAATAGGTGATGATGAACATGGTTGGTCAGAAAATGGTGTATTTAATTTTGAGGGTGGCTGCTATGCTAAGACAATTAATTTAGATCCAAACCAGGAGCCAGATATTTATAATGCAATAAGACCTGGAGCGCTTCTGGAGAATGTTGTTTTTGATAAAAATACTAAAGAAGTAGATTATAGTAATGGTTCTAAAACGGAAAATACTAGAGTTTCTTATCCTATAGACTATATAAAAAACTCTGTTTTTGCTCAAGGAAGACCCAGTTTGTCTGGACATCCAGAAAAAATTATTTTTCTTACATGCGATGCTTATGGAGTTTTACCTCCAGTAGCTAAGTTAGATCTAAATCAAGCTATGTATCATTTTATAAGCGGTTACACAGCAAAAGTAGCGGGAACTGAAAGAGGTGTTACTGAGCCTACGGCAACGTTTTCGCCATGCTTTGGAGGACCATTTCTAACTTTACATCCATATAAATATGCAAGGTTGTTAGAGCAAAAATTGTCTGAATTTAAAGTGCCAGTTTATTTGGTAAATACTGGTTGGGTTGGAGCTAACGCAAATTCGGGTGCTAATAGAATAAGTTTGCATTTGACACGTAAAATCATTCATGCGATTTTAGACGGTTCGATTGAAAAGGTAAATTTTAAAACAGATCCTTACTTTGGTTTTTCTGTACCAGAATCGCTAGAAGATATAGATCCGTTGATATTAAACCCGCAAAGGAGTTGGTCTAGCAAAGATGAGTATGCTAAAGCAGCAAAATCTTTAGTTGGAAAATTCAAAAATAATTATTCTAAATATGATCTTGGTGACAATAACATTTTGAGCGGGGGGCCATTATAAATATTATTTTTTTGCGGTTATGCAATTTGGATGATTTGTATTAATATTCCACCCGAATAAGTCGTGATTTAAACCAAATTGCCGCGACGTTAAACTAGAGTGCTAAAAAGGTATAGGCCCGATTAGCATCGGGTTTTTTTATGGAAAAAATTAAAGACATATTTAAAAAGAAAATTTTAATAATTGATGGTGCTATGGGTACTATGGTTCAGTCCTACAAACTGAATGAAAGTGACTTTAGAGGGGATAGATTTAAGAAACACTCAGATGATCTACAGGGCAATAATGAGATATTATCTCTTACTAGACCTGATGTTATCTCAGAAATTCATAGGTCATATCTCGAAGCAGGTGCTGATATTATTGAGACGAATACTTTTAGTGCTAATTCAATATCGCAAAAAGATTATAACCTAGAAGATTTTTCTTACGAACTAAATAAGGCATCTGCTGAGATTGCAAAAATTGAAACACAAAAATTTTCTAATTCCCCAAAATACGTAGCAGGCGCCATAGGTCCTACAAACAGAACTGCATCTTTAAGTCCAGATGTCAATAATCCAGGATTTAGGAATGTTGATTTTGATATGCTTAAAGAATCATATGCTGAGCAAGCCCTAGGGCTCTTTGATGGTGGCGTCGATTTATTTTTGATAGAAACAGTTTTTGATACGCTAAACTGTAAAGCTGCTCTTTTTGCTGTAAGTGAATTAATTGAAAGTAAGAATGTTAATCTACCAATAATGATTTCTGGTACAATAACAGATGCTAGTGGCAGAACTTTATCAGGCCAAACAGTCGAGGCCTTCTTACATTCTATTAATCACGTAAACCCTCTAGCAATTGGGCTGAACTGTGCTCTTGGTGCTGCAGAAATGCGTCCTTGGTTAAGTGACCTTTCAAAAGCCTCTGATACATATGTTTTTGCTTATCCAAATGCAGGTTTACCAAATGAATTCGGAGAGTATGATCAATCTCCAGAACAAATGGCAAAAGAAATTGAGGCATTTGCTAAAGATGGTCTAGTTAATTTAGTTGGTGGTTGCTGTGGTACCACTCCAGACCATATTGAGGCTATTTCTCAATCTGTAGATGGTGTGAGTCCACGACAAATTCCATCTTTACAAAATCACACTAAATTAAGTGGTTTAGAGCCGCTAACCATAAGACCCGAGAGCAATTTTGTTAATATTGGTGAAAGAACCAATGTTACAGGCTCATCAATCTTTAGGAAATTGATCAAAAACGAAAACTATGAAAAAGCTTTATCAGTTGCGAGAGACCAAGTAGAAAATGGTGCTCAAATAATAGATATCAATATGGATGAAGGTCTTCTTGATTCTGAATATGCCATGGAAACATTTTTAAGATTGATAGCTTCTGAACCAGATATTTCCAGAGTGCCAATCATGATCGATTCTTCTAAATGGAGCGTACTAGAGGTTGGCTTAAAAAACATTCAAGGAAAAGGTATTGTTAATTCTATATCACTTAAAGAAGGTGAGGAAGAATTCATAAGGCAAGCTTCCATCATTAAAAAATATGGAGCTGCTGTAATTGTTATGGCTTTTGATGAGGGAGGACAAGCTGATACGTATGATAGGAAAATTGAAATTTGCTCAAGGGCTTATAAAATACTAATTGAAAAAGTTGGGTTTCTCGGCCAAGATATAATATTTGATCCAAATATTTTTGCTGTTGCGACAGGTATTGAATAACATAATGAATACGCTATTGCCTTTATTGA
>JAYPIC010000092.1:0-5895 GCA_038127595.1 bacterium
AAAAAGCGAATTTTCTCACCAAATACAAATATTAATGCCCCTAACAAAAAAAACCTAGCACTTCGACTCAGTGTAGATGCTATTATAAACATAAAAAAGTTTATATTAAATGTTCCAGATGATATAGTTATGAGCTTAAATGGTATTGGAGTAAAACCCGCTGTGAAAACAATCCAAAAATTCCATTCTTCATATAAATTTTTTATTTTAATAAAACTATCAATAGTTAATCCAGGTACATATTCAAAAAAAAATTTAGCTAATGCAGAATATTCAATATCAGGTACACTCCACCAGAGAGTTTTTCCAATGAAATATCCAAATATTCCACCTGCAATGGATGAAACACTACATAAAAAAGCGAAATAAAACGATTTATTCCTATTTCCTAAGCATAATGGAATGAGCAATACGTCAGGGGGTATTGGGAAAAAAAAAGATTCAGAAAATGACAAAAAAGAAATAGAAAAATCACTATTTTTTTTCTTTGACAGTCCTAAAACCCAATTATATATGTTCTTAAATAGATTCAAATTTTAATTAGGTATTGCAGCAATGAATGACATAACCTCACGTTCAGATTTTAAACCTATAGGATTATTAATTAGCTTTCCGTTTATAATTAAAGAGCTAGAGCCACCACCATCAAGATTTAGAGCTTCCTCGCAATCAAATTGTATCATAAGCATCGCTAATTCTTTTAGGTAGGCACCCCTACTATCAACCTGTCTCCCATCTACAACCATCATAATTATATCACCATTCTTTTTATATCCAATTGCAGACCTAGGTTGAACTCCATCTACTGGGGTGTTAAAAAATACTTCCTGCTCTGAGGTAACATTTATAGTATTGTTTTTAACAAGAATAGGTCCCGCATGAATTGCTTCTTTAACGTTCCAAAACTGTGAAAAACTATAATTTATAGAAGCTGGTTTACCAGGACGATTTTTGAAAGGAAAATTCCATGAAAAAATTGAATCATTTTTAGTAGTAGCCCATGATATTTCAGGAGAGTTATCATATTTAATCGCAAAGGCTCCTCTATTTGTATTATATCTTAAATTTTCTCTCAAAACTGAATTACTTGCAGGTTCATACAGACTATCTTGTGATTTTAAAAGGCCAATATGGCGTATAGGCTTTTGACCTCTAGTAAAATAACCTCCATTTATAATTACAGTAGCGCTAGATTTTAAACCTATTTCAGAAGGCGTATTTAATCCATCCTTATCTTCAGAAACTAATATGCTAATACTATTATCTTTAGCAGGAATATGAACTGCCCATGCTCTCATTGGAACTTTGGGGTTGTAACCTTCGTACAAAAGAATATTGTTATTAATAACACTATTTGAAAGTTTCCAATTCATATCAATGGAATCTCTCATAATTGATCTTGAACATGAAAAAAAAACAAAGAAAATGTATAGGATAATAGATTTTAATGATAAGCTAAAATGCATTATTTAATGAAGATATTTTAAACTTTCGACTTCCTAATACGTTTTCTTTATCATCTATTATATCAACTCTCCATTCCCCTATTTGACTTGGCAAAATAGTCTTTTTACTCCATGATCTATAATTGTAAGATGTTTTTATATTATATGTAACAGCGGTAATTAATTTATTTTCATAATACCATAAATGCTTTATTTCCTGCTTTGGACCCTTGTTTGATATCTTTGTGTAGCAAAATATTGAGTCAACATTACTTGAAAATATGAACCCGGGTTTTATAGGGTTTCTTTTATATACACCTCTACAAATCATTACCTCATTTAGCTTTAGTTGATTAGAAATTTTGTCTCCATCTGTTTTTGTATTGACAGTGATTTTTTCTTTTATCTGATTACCACTAAAATTATCTCTCTCTTTTTCTTTTTGATTGATAAGATTTGTATCAATAATTATTGGCTTGGGATTAAAGGAAACAACCGGCTTGGATATTTCAGATTTTTCCTCATTTAAACCATTAACATTATTATTTTGGACAAAACTGTTATCTACAATTTCAGAATCTCCTTTAACATTTTGAATGTCGTTTATGTCATCATTAGTAATGATGGTATCTTTGCTAGTTTCATTATCAATTATATAAGTAAAACAAAATATCAAATATATTAGTAATAATGGCGTAGATAATTTTATAACTCTGAGTAAATAAGATATAAAAAGAAAAATTATTAGAATTAAAGTGACTAGTAAAAATGTAAGGTCCATAGAATTTTTTTTAGATATTAAAAATTGTCGGAGCGACAGGATTTGAACCTGCGACCCCTGCAACCCCATTGCAGTGCGCTACCGGACTACGCCACGCTCCGAATTACTTCTTGATAATTTGCAATATTTCATTGAGTTCATTTTTTAATTGTCTAATAATATTTTTACTAAACTGTTCAGTGGGTAAATCAGTAACACTTTTCCCAGATACAACTGACCTCGCGCCTTCAATAGTAAATTTTTTTCCATGCAAAAGATCTTTGATCTTCAATATCAAATCAATATCCTTTTGCCTGTAAGTCCTATTCCCTGCCCTATTTTTTGGAGGAGAAAGCTGATTAAATTCCGTTTCCCAATACCTAAGAACATAAGATTTTAATCCTACCATTTTACTTACTTCTCCAATAGAATAATAAAGTTTTTTAATGTCATTTTTCATATAATTATTTACTTAATCCAGTACATTATATTAAATAAATTAAACTATTGTAGCAAATACAATTAGAGCTCTAAAGTTTTCAGATAATTTTCTAGGAGACGAGAAAGTATTTTTGGAACCATCTTCATTTTTGATTTCGGTTCAACTAGTGCAATTCTAACTTGTTTTTCACCTTTTAATTTTTGATTGTAAAATCCTTCCATCGGTGAAAGTAGTAAAGTATAATACTTGCTATTAATTCTAATTTTACCATTTGATGAACAAAACTCAATAAATTTAGAGGCACTAAAATCAGACGGCGTAATATTCTTGAAATCTAAAACAATATAGATAGCAGCTCCAGGCGAGGATAAAATTATTCCAGGTAATTCTTCTTTAAGTTCCTTAATTAATCTAATTATTGTTTTAGAATAATAAGCTCTTTGCCTAGAATACCAATCTATAATTTCAACAGCAGACATTTGTGCAACTGCACCAAACACATATTGACCGATAACATTAGCACATAAATTCGCCGTGTATTCAGACCTTACTTTTTGATACATTATTTTATTATCTGTTACTAGTGCACCTATACGCAAACCACATGCATTCCATACTTTTGAAACTGACTCAATACTTATTCTTCGACCTTTAATTCCTGGTACATCAGTATTTGAAATTTGCCATATACTACTAGGACCAGTACCAGAAAAATAAATATTTCTGTATGCTTCATCACTTACCATCCAAATATCTTTTTCAACACAAATTTTTGCTATTTCATTAATCAAATTTTGTGACATTTGAAGACCCGTTGGATTATCTGCAGGTATGATTAAAATACTATTTGGATTATCTTCGTCAATTTTTTTTCTAATTTTAATAATATCTAGATCTCCAAATGAACCATCTGCATTTAAATTCCGCTCCAATGAAACTATGGGTATTGATAATCTTTTGGCAAATTCAACATAATTTGTATAGAGAGGATCAATCACCATAATTGGCTCGCCACCATCTGTTCCTGATACTCCTAATAACATCAACTCCATAGCTTGCGAACCACCATCAGTTATGACACAATTAATATCGTTAGAAATATTTTGATATAATTCTGCATTAATTGAATTTAATATTGCAGTTTTACACTCTGCTGTACCTTCACTCGCAGTATATTGAACTACTCCATCCGCGAAAGGTGAATCTGGTTTGCCTATACCTTTTAACCTTAATAACATTGCTGGGTGCATAGGCAAACTAATATTACCAATAGCAAGATTTATGACTTCTACAATAGAAAAGTCTGGCCTTGACTGAAATAAGATTTGAGCCTTTCTTATGGAAGAGGGCTCTCTTTTAGCATAATGGTCAGATATACTAGGCGACATATACCAATATATAATCTGATACTAGAATTAAATCTAAAATAATTTCAAAATTTAGTTCTATTAACCGCAATGAATACCGTAATCTTTATAAACTACCTTCTCTTCCTAAAAGGTCTTCTACCCTTATCTCTTTCACCTTGATTTCTATCTCTCTTTGGAGGTGGCGTCCAACCTTCAGGTTTTTCAAGAAGAGCTTTTCTGCTAAAATCAAGTCTACCTTGATCGTCTATTTTCATGAGTTTTATTTTCATAATATCTCCAGGAGAACAAACATCTTCAACCTTATCAACTCTATGCCATTCGAGTTCAGATATATGAACTAATCCTTCACGACCAGGAGCAAATTCGACAAACGCACCAAATGCCATCAACCTAGTCACTTTACCTTCAAACTCCATTCCAACTTCAGGTTCAAAAGTTATTGCTTCAACAAGTTTTACCGCCTCTTCACATTTTAAGGCATCTTGTCCAGCAACAGTTACTAGACCATCGTCATCTACATTTACCTCACACTCTGTGTCTTCAATAATTTGCTTGATATTTTTACCACCCGGACCAATCAAGGCACCAATTTTTTCAGGCTTAATTTGTAATGATATTATTCTAGGGGCAAATTTAGATAGTTCGCCTGGTTCCGGAAGTGCCTCATACATCTTATCAAGGATATGCATTCTTCCTTTGTTTGCTTGAGATAAAGCCTCAGTTAAGAGATCAAAAGATATACCCTCAATTTTTAGGTCTAATTGTATTGCAGTCACACCTTCTCTGGTACCTGCAACTTTAAAATCCATATCTCCAAGATGATCCTCAAGACCAAGAATATCACTCAAAATAGCATTTCTGCTACCATCTGTGATTAATCCCATTGCAATTCCAGCAACATGACCTTTCAATGGAGCCCCAGCTGACATTAGAGATATGGACCCACCACAAACGGATGCCATCGAAGACGAACCGTTTGATTCCATAATTTCTGATACAATCCGTATTGTATATGGAAAATCATCGTAATCAGGTAACACAGGCTTTAATGCTCTTTGAGCTAGATTCCCATGGCCTATTTCTCTTCTACTAGTAAAACCAATTCGACCTACCTCTCCCACACAATATGGCGGAAAATTATAATGCAAATAATAATTTTTTTTGTAATCTTCATCCATGCTATCAATGATCATTTCATCACTTTTTGACCCTAGCGTAGTTATTACTAACGCTTGGGTTTCTCCTCGAGTAAACAAGGCTGAACCATGAACTCTTTTTAATATTGATGGATCAATGGTAATGTCTCTAATGTCAGTAGTTTTCCTACCATCACTTCTTACTCCCTCTGATAAAATCATCTCTCTCATAGATTCTTTAAAGGTAGCATCTATAAAATTTTTAATATCTTTTTCCTCTTCAGGAAATTGTTCCTCAAGTTTTTCAAGAACATTAGCGATGAGAGAAGTCCTTTGATCATTACGTTCAACTTTATCCACGATTCTTACAATTTTATCAACTTGATCTCCTAAAACATCAAAAACTGATTTTTCTAAATCTGAATTTTTTGAAAATATTGTCTCCTCCAGCTTTTCAACACCAACGGCATCAGCTAGTTCTTCTTGAACTTGAATGATATTTAAAATTTGATCATGTGCAAATTTTAAAGCATCAACTATTACTTCTTCTTTGACTTCATTTGCCTCACCCTCAACCATGACTATATTTTCCTTGTTTCCAGAGACAACCATCTCGAAGACACAGTCATCTAACTGTTCTCTAGTAGGGTTAAAAACAAAGTCTGCACCTATCATACCAACGCGAACAGTAGCAATAGGCCCATTCCAAGGTATGTTTGAAACTAATAAAGCTGCTGACGCT
>JAYPIC010000093.1:0-5865 GCA_038127595.1 bacterium
AACTCATGAAAAAGTGTTGCCTCATCCACTTCAATAACGCCGGTAATATTAACAGTATCTTTACCGAAAACCTTTACATTCATAGAATCGATGATACCTGTTATATCTATGGGTATAGCGTCCAAATAAATATATTTATTATTAATAGAGTTAACAATTAAATCATAATTAGGTTCAAAAAATTTTGAAAAATCTATCGATCCGCTGACGCTAATGTTATCTCTGATTTTTCCAAAATTGTTATCTCTGCTATTTACAGAGGATCCCTTAAGGTTATCAATATTTAACATATTATTTTCTAAGACACCTTTTCCATTTACACTAATTATAGGATTATTAATTAGCATAGTATAAACACTAGAATTTGATAAAATAATTTCTCCATTTCGTATTATAGCAGAAGATGGACCTGACAATGACAAATCAATGTTTATAGTACCGCTGATTGAATCTAACTCACTTATATAATTACTAAGAAATGGCATAGAGGTTAATTTAGCTGATGCGGTGTAATTAATATTTTTATTTTCAAAAAATTGACCAAATTTGTCTGAATTCAGATTTAAATCAAATGGCACATCTCCACTCGAGAATATTTTATCCAAGTTATCATTTGATTCAGCGTATTCAACAGATAAAAATGAACCATCATAACTTCCTTTACTTTTTAGACTACCAAGATAAATTTTATCAAAAACTGCATGATCTATTGACGCTTCATAATTAAAGTTTGTTTTACCCAAATTGCCTCCAATACTGAGCAAACCAGTTGCATCACCTTCTAAATTGAAAAATTTTGGGATTAATCTATGGACCATTTCCAATGGAAGATCTTTAAATGTCGTATTCAATGACACCTCAGCATTGGGTTTATTTGATTTTTTAAACGGTAAAATTCCAGAAAGTTCAAATCCTAACGACGTATCGGCCGTAAAAGAAAAATCATCAATAATTAGTTTATTTGAATTAAGTAAAAAAGATAAGTTCATCTGGTCATATTGTTTCCCTAAATAATTTCCTTTTTTCAATGCGATATCTACATCATAGGAGAGGTCATTATCCAAATTTTGAAAAGACAATTCACCAAACACTATACCAGACAAATCTAAGTACTTACTATCAATGAACTGCGTTATAACTCTAGCATCAAAGTTAGCCATTTTTAATCTGCCCTCAGAAATTGCTCCAAATAAAAGCACTCCATCTAGTATACCATCGTTAATGTGAATTTCGAAAGGCTCAACAGAGACAGCTGTATCTTGATAGGATATAAAAATAGGTTTAGCATTAACTAAATAATTATCTTTATATGCAGACTGAATTCTATCAATTCTATATTTATTTTTTGAAAGCCATGACCCTGATAATAAAAGGTAATCATCACCAGATTTAAAGTGACAATTCTCTACCACCATCCTATTTTTTGAAAAAGAAATATCTAAAGTTCCCGAATCAAATTTCTCATTTCGCCATATGCCTTTATCAATTTTTAAATTAACAAAACCAGATGGGAAATTTGAATCAGACTCCATTTCAGAATGAAAATTAATCGATTCCATAGAAAAATCTTTATACTTGATATTCTTACAATTTAAATCAGCAACAACATCTGGATTATCCATCGAGCCTCTAATTATTAATTTCCCAGTAGCTATTCCATCTGTGAATTCATCCATCCAGAAATTATTAATTATTTTGATATCAGCATTTTCTAGGTCCGCAATAAAATTTAATTCCTTAGACTTTAAATTAAGTTCACCGTCAATTGAAAGAATACTTTCACCTATTATAAGCATTACTGGATCTACAGTAGAAGCTATACTATCACTATAGAGCACGGTACCATGAAATGAGCTTTCCTGATTGGTCAACACTCCATATTCTGCGACCTCAAGAGTTAATTCTATATTTTCAAGGGCTTGGTTATTATCAATAGAACCTTCTAAAATTGCCATACCTGAAAGTAATGTAGGGTTTTGTTCAA
Source organism: bacterium (assembly GCA_038127595.1). Lineage (GTDB taxonomy): Bacteria > Fidelibacterota > Marinisomatia > Marinisomatales > UBA1611 > TMED80. The sequence goes on from JAYPIC010000093.1 coordinate 1,985, forward strand.
TCAACCAGCGGCTTAAATCAAGACTATCTAAATAAAAGTACCCACTTAAGCGTTCATTGCCCTCCCAAACTCCATTTACTTTCAAATTAGAATCTTCTCCATATAAGTTCAAATTTTTAAGAAGAATATTTCCATTTTTTTTAACAATATTTATTTCACCTGCCATCTCTAAACCAAGTTGATTCGAGATAGAAAGGTTTCCATTCAAATGACCACTAATAGATTCAAAATCAACATTACCTGATATTTTCTCAAATTTACCTTTTAGAGGAGTTTTGCTAAATAATTCTTTAGGTATTGCAAATTCATCAATATTAAGCGAACCCTTAATTTTCGACTCTTTTTGAAAATAAAGCAGCTCTCCATTGATAGGAGCATTACCAAATTTTCCAGAAAAATTATTTATTGATAAACTATCATCATTTTTAAATAATTCAAAATTATCCATCTGAAATGAAAAGGCATATTCTCCACTATTTTCTAAACTTAAACGATCAATTTTTAAATTTAATTCATTTTCCCAAGCAACCTGACCCTCTGCAATTCCTTTAAAAATAATCATTTCGTTTTGAAGCCATAAAGGTAGCTGTCCATTTATCGAAAACTTATTAATTTGAATAGGAAAACTTTCAAATTCAGTATTTTGATTATCTTCAATATATTTATTTGAATCGAAGACTAAGCTATCAATATATATCTCATCGAATGAATTGACCCCAAATAAAGATCCAAAATAATCATAATTGATTAGGATTTTTTCAATGTAAACATTGCCATAGATTGGATGAATAATTTCAAAGTTCTCACCAATGATATTTCTTAATAAGTTTCCTGATAGTTCACCAGAGATAATTTCAACTTTAGATTTTGATAATGACCTATTAAGAAAACCTAAAATAGTTTTCTCCCACAGACAAGAGCTTGCTACTGCATATACAATAGATACTAGAAGAATTATAAATAATAATTTATTTTTTGAAAACATAAATGTAAATCTTAATTATAAACTACATAGACAACTATGAGTTCCAAAAACAAAAAAAGCGTCCAATAAAGAACGCTTTTTTCATTCAACTATTAACTTTAAAGATTTTAATCTACTACCTCAAAATCAGCGTCTTCAATCTCATCCTTGTTTTTTCCTTTCTTAGGTGGCTCAGGGGCATCAGGCGCACCTGGTGGCGATTGCTCAGCAGATTGATAGAGCTTAGGGGCTACCTGAGACCAAGCATTATTTAATTCTTCTAACGCTTTTTTCATATCACTAACATTCCCACTATCCTTAGCTTTTTTTAATGAATCTAACTTCTCATTCAATAACGACTTATCTTCATCTGCTAATTTGTCATCATTTTCTTTAATGTTTTTCTCAGTTTCATAAAGCAGATGTTCAGATTGATTGATTATATCAATTTGCTCTCTCTTTTCTTTATCTTTTTGCTCATTCTTTTTTGAATCATTTATCATTTTTTCAATTTCAGCTTCAGATATACCACTAGAAGCTTCAATTCTAATACTTTGCTCTTTACCAGTTGCTTTGTCTTGAGCACTAACATTAAGAATTCCATTTGCATCAATATCAAAGGTTACTTCGATTTGAGGCACTCCCCTAGGAGATGGGGGGATCTCAGATAAATGAAACCTACCAATAGTTTTGTTATCTACAGCCATTTCTCTTTCACCTTGAAGAACATGAATTTCTACTGTAGTTTGGTTATCGGCAGCTGTGCTGAAGACCTGAGATTTTTTTGTTGGTATTGTCGTATTTCTTTCAATTAATTTTGTAGAGACTGAGCCCAGCGTTTCGATCCCTAATGAAAGAGGAGTTACATCCAAGAGCAAAACATCATCTACATCACCAGCCAAAACCCCACCTTGAATTGCAGCACCTAATGCAACAACCTCATCAGGGTTTACACTCTTATTTGGTTCTTTGCCAAAAATCTCTTTTACCTTTTCTTGAATTGCAGGAATTCTAGTAGAACCACCAACAAGAATAACTTCATCTATTTCAGATGGATTTAGGCCAGCATCAGAAAGAGCTTTTTTACATGGTTCAACTGTCCTTTCAACAAGATCCAACACTATTTCATCAAACTTTGCTCGAGTTAGACTCAAATTTAAATGCTTTGGTCCTGATGCATCTGCAGTAACAAATGGTAGATTAATATCTGTTTGTTTAGAGGTAGATAACTCTTTTTTTGCTGCCTCACCCGCCTCTTTGAGTCTTTGAAGAGCCATGGGATCTTCTCTTAAATCCATTCCATCACTTTTTTTGAACTCTTCTGCGATCCAATTTATGACCTTCTGATCAAAGTCATCACCACCAAGATGCCCATCACCATTGGATGCTTTAACTTCAAATACGCCATCACCAAGTTCTAGAATGGAAACATCAAAGGTACCTCCACCCAGATCAAAAACTGCAATTTTTTCATCTTTTTTCTTATCTAATCCATAAGCTAAGGCAGCAGCGGTAGGTTCGTTAATTATTCTTCTTACATTTAAACCTGCAATTTTACCAGCATCCTTTGTTGCTTGGCGCTGGGAATCATTAAAATATGCTGGAACCGTAATAACTGCATCTAATACTTTGGTACCTAAGTATTCCTCGGCATCTTGCTTTAGTTTTTGAAGGACCATAGCGCTTATTTCAGGCGGTGTGTATTCCTTATCATTTGCTTTGACGATCACTGCACCTTTAGAATTTTTAGTCACATTGTAAGGAACTTCAGATATTTCATTCCCTACTTCTTTAAACATTCGACCCATGAACCTTTTGATTGAAAAAATTGTATTTTCTGGATTCGTAACAGCCTGACGTTTAGCAGTTTGACCAATTAAACGATCCTCATCTTTTGAAAACGCAACTACTGAAGGAGTGGTTCTACCACCTTCAGGATTAGTAATTACTGCTGGCTCACCACCTTCTAAAACTGAAACACATGAATTTGTTGTTCCTAAATCTATACCAATTATTTTAGACATAAACTTTCCTTCAAAATTAAATGATTAATTATGTACTACATTGTGCAATCTATATTCCAGGGTTTATATTAGTACATTTTGGCATATCTTATATTTAGATACACCGAAATGGCAGGGTTTCAAAGGATTTTATACTAAGATTTTTTCGTCGATGACTTTTTCTTTTCAATAAAAGAGAATTTAAACTCATCCCTATTTGCATCAACCTTTACAGTAGCGCCAATCTTAAAATTTTCTTTTAATAACATCTCTGATAAGTAATCCTCAATGGAAATTTGAATTTCTCGACGCATAGGCCTTGCCCCATATTTAGGTTTGTACCCTCTTCTTGCTAAAAGCCTCTTTGCTGGTGCAGAGACTTTAATTTTTAACCCAATTTTTTCAAGATTTTCTTTTAAATCCATAAGCTGAAGATCTATAATCTTAAAAATGTCATCTTCACTTAGAGAATGAAACACAATAGTTTCGTCAATTCTATTAATTAATTCAGGAGAAAATGCACTATTGACAGATTTCATAATTTTGGCTTCGATTGTTTTTTGATTTTCGAATTTTATTTCCTCACCAAAACCTAAATTACTAACAGCAAGGTCTTTTGTGCCTAAGTTTGAAGTCATGATAATTACTGTATTACTAAAATCAACTCTTCTGCCGAAGCCATCAGTTAAAACCCCATCATCGAAAATTTGAAGCATTATATTAAAAAGATCAGGATGTGCCTTTTCAACTTCATCGAATAATACTACTGAATAAGGATTTCTACGAATTTTTTCAGTCAATTCACCACCCTCATCATAACCCACATAACCTGGGGGCGCACCTAAAAGCCTGGATAAAGCAAATTTTTCACTAAACTCAGACATATCAATTTTAACGAGTGCTTCGGGATGACT
>JAYPIC010000094.1:0-5808 GCA_038127595.1 bacterium
AAATCTTGCTATATCACCAAGAGTATGATAACGGCCATTGTTAACCTCTAAATAGGGGTCAATGTCAAATAATCCGGCTCTAAAATTCAGAACTGATTCCTCTGTAATATCAATTGGTTCAGCACCAATGGACTTTATGTATGTGCTAAATAGTCTTAAGTAAGGATAATTAATCATTTATTTTCGATCATTAGGCGCTAATATTAGTAAACTTTTAACTCAAAAACCTTTGATGAACTTTAATTTGATAACCGCATGATAAAATATATTTTAATGATTTTAATCTTTGTCTCTTGCTCTCTAGAGTTCTCAGATGATAAAGAAAGCTGGGATAAAGGCACGATAAACAATGAGAATGCAATTTCAATTAGTCATGATGGCTTAAATAGGGAATACGTACTTCATGTTCCTGAAACATATAATGGAGATGAATCTGTTCCGCTGGTGTTTAATTTACATGGAGGAAGTGGAACTGCTACTGGTCAAAGGTATTTTTCTGAAATGGATCAGGTTGCTGATAGTGCTGGGTTCATTGTTGTTTATCCTCAAGGCTCTTTTGTTAATGGTTATTCATATTGGAACTCAATGATAGCAACTGAAGGTAGTAAAGGTACTGCTGATGATGTTGGGTTTATCTCCATTTTAATTGATGAGATTTCATCAAATTACAATATTGACTTAAGTAAAGTTTATGCATGTGGTTATTCTAATGGTGGAGACATGGCAATATCTCTTGCGTGTTATTTAAGTGATAAGATTTCAGCTGTGGCACCAGTTTCTGGTCTAATGTCTCAAGAGTCTGACAGTTTATGTGAGCCTAACCAAACTACAGGTGTTTTTATTATAAATGGCACTGCAGATAATGAAAGGCCTTATAGTGGGATTAATGATTATTATTTATCTGTTGATAATGCTTTAGCGTATTGGTCAAATTATCACTTAGCTGATTCTGTTGTTATAGAGGAATTTGTTGATGGAAATAATAATGCCATCGAACTGTATACATATTTGAACCAGAGTGGGCTTTCGTTCCTTCAGCATTACAAAATCATTGGTGGAGGCCATTACTGGTTTGATATGAGCGTAAATGACGAAAATTTAGATCAGCTCATTTGGCGATTTTTTAAAAAACATAGTCGTGATTAAATTTTTTTAATAAGAATAAGGATAGATCAAATATGAGTGAGTTACTTTCCGATAAAGATATAAAAAGCGAGCTAGGAGAATTAAACGATTGGTCCTATGATGGCGTAAAGATTTCCAAGGAAATTCGTTTTAAAACCTATATGGACAGCATCGATATGATAAACCTAATTGCAGAAGAAGCAGAGAGAGTAAATCATCACCCAGATTTAAAAGTAGGATATTGTAATATTGTTGTAGATTTTACTTCACATGATTTGGGAGGTGTTACAAAAGGTTGTATTCAAATGGCCAAGTACATTGATACAAAAACTAATTAAATTTAAAAGACCAATTAATGTGGGAATTAGTATATTAATACTAATTGGCTTACATAGTTGTAACACCTCAAAAAAAGATATTTCTTATTTGAAAGAATCTATAGAACCTCCATCAACATTTATCGCTACTAATTCTGATTATCAAACAAACCCAGTCGAACCAAACTCAATTATTATGGGCTATTTGATTGATGGATACAAACCAACTGATGATCAGTTTAAAAACTTATCTCACATTGGAATATCTTTCTTGCGTGCTGACAATATAAAAGGCGATGTAGTTATGACGGATGGGTGGGACAACATAGATGAGGTAGTATCATCTGCTCACAAGAACGATGTAAAAGCAATAATCTCATTTGGAGGAGGCTCATACATAGTAACCTCCGAGCTCATGGGGGTCAAAAAGAATCGACAAAATCTTATCAAAAATATTGTTCGTTTTATGGCTAAACATAATCTAGATGGTTTTGATTGTGACTGGGAGCCATCGTGGCTAGATGATAAAAAAGAAATGGAGTCGGTAAACAATGCAATTAGTCATCATTATATCAAATTTATTAAAGAGCTACGGATCGCCATTGATGCTGAGTTTGGCAAAGGAGAAAAAAGTTTTTCTGCAGCTGTGATGAACGCCAATAACATATGGTACTCAGATCAGAAGCAAATTTCTCATTTTCCTCAAAATGGTTGGTGGCATTTCCTAGATTGGGTAGCATTAATGAACTACGATAATGATCTTGGTGCGAAACACTCTACGTTTGAATCAATATACGGTCCAAATGGATCAGTTAAATACTGGAATAGTTTTGGAGTACCTTTAGAAAAAATAGTTACCGGTATTCCATTTTATGCAAGGGCAGGATGGGGTGAAGAGTGGTTGTTCTATAAAGACATTGTTAAGATGAATACTAATTTATCGTTTGAAACTGATTTTATTATGTACAAAAAAAATGGTTTAAATGAAAAAGAGTATGGATTTAATGGCAAGAACACTATTGTCAAAAAAGTCCAAGAAAATAAAAAATTAAACCTGCCAGGAATAATGTTTTGGCAGCTTGCAGGAGATGTTGAAGTAAATAGTGAGCATTCTTTATTAAGAGCGATCAATAAAAATTTAAATTAAGTATTAAATGGAAATAGAAAAAAATAACGAATATAGTGATATTGATCTAATTGGATCTGGGAGGAAGGTGTTTCAGGTTTTTAAAGATTCAAGTAATACAGTAGAGCTTGTACACACTGGAATATCTTGGGCAGCATTTTTTTTCTCTGGGTTATGGCTAGTCTATAAAGGCATGTATCTGGTAGCAGGTCAAATATTTTTATTTTGTACTTTAGTATTATTAATTGGAATTCCAGAGACAATGATTCCATTTGTATCTTCAGGAATTGGTATATACCTTGGTCTTAGAGGAAACTTACTCTATGCTAAGTACCTAGAAAATAATGGGTATAAACCATTTTTAATAATCAATGCAGACAATGTTAATCACGCAAAATTACAATTTGCTGACTACATGGAAGAGCAGGATTAACCGTCCTTTGGGAAAAGATAAAAAATATAAGATTTTAATTACATTTTTTTTAGTGAACCTAGGTGCCTATTTGGGGTATGGTGCAACGCAGTTCTACAATGGCATTGGCGTAGATTCAATGTATTGGGCTGTAGGTGCAATGATTATCGGAGTTGGATTGAGTTTATATGGCTCAATTAGTGAAAAGTAAAAAACTTATATGGATGTAAAAGATTTTACTGAACTTGGTATTGAAAAAATACAAGAGATTTTTGATCAAGGCTGGAATGATATAGAGTTTATAGAAATTGTTTTCAGAGAATGGTCTAAGATCAATCAAAAAAAACTTAATACTGAATATACCAGGCAAATGAAAGTCGAGAGAGTAGATGGAGACCTGGACAAATTTTCTTTGTGGTTAGTTGATAACATTTATTTGCAAATATATTGCAATGGCAATGATAACGTAATCGTAAAAGAATTTTGTGTAAAATATTTTGGATATAAAGATGAAAATACTTCTCAAAGTTAGTATTGTTTTTATAGCTCTATCTTTTTTCTATTTTTTTAAAACTGTCAATAAATCTTCTCAAAATTTTTTAAGTCTATCCGAAGCAGAAAAAATAGAAAAAAACATTTATAATGATTTTAAAAAAGAAATCATAGTTACCAGATCAGATGAGATGGAAGATCAGGTAATTAAACTTAAGGATAAGAAAATCAAATTTGACATCAAGCATTTTGGTGAGCAAGGCGAAGATGGGTGGAGTTTGTTTATTTCACTTCATGGAGGAGGAGGTACCACAGAAAGTGAGAACAATAGGTTATGGAATCGGCATAAAACATTATATGAACTAGAAGATGGTATTCTATTTACTCCACGTTCTCCCTCAAACACTTGGAATATGTGGTTCCAAAGTCATGTAGATACATTTTTCAATAGAATAATTCAAAATATGATTGCCTTTCATAATGTTGATCCAAATAAAATTTATATCATGGGACGGTCTGCTGGAGGGGATGGTATCTATCAAGTTGCTCCAAGAATGGCTGATAGATTTGCTGCAGCAGCAATGAGTGCTGGACATCCCAATGACTCAAGCCCATTAGGATTGAGAAACACTGCTTTTACAATCCATATGGGTGAAAATGATAGCCTATATAATAGAAATGATATGGCTGTTAAATGGGGAAATGATTTGAAAAAATTGAATGAAGAGGATCCAGAAGGTTATAGGTATTATATTAAAATTTATAAAAATAAAGGACATTGGATGGATAACCTTGAAGCGTCTGCGCTTGATTGGATGTCTGATTTCATTCGCAACCCATACCCCAGCAAAGTAGTTTGGAAACAGGGCAATGTGCTTCACAAAAGATTTTATTGGCTGAGAAATGAGGATCCTTCGTTTGGTGATTTAATTGAATGCAATATAGATGATCAAATAATTACCGTATTAAGTTCATCTTCATCAAAAATAACTATACAATTAAATGACGACCTTATCGATATGGATAGAGAAATAACTGTGAATTATTTAGGTAGACAGTTATTTAAAGGTTTTGTGTATAGAGATATTGATATCATCAAACGATCTATTCAAGAGTATGGTGACCCTAAAAGCGTATATTATGGGGAGATACGCCTGACACTAGACAGCTAGTATGAATCATTCACTATTTTATTTTTTATTATCAATCTCTATTCTTTTTTCTGAAAACAGAAATATTGTACATACTGAGATTTATTATAATGGAAACATTAAGAGTATCACAAACCATGTAAAACATGGAAAAGGAATTCGTAAATGGAGCCATGAGGAATATGATATCGATGGAAATAAACATGGTGCGTGGATTGGTTGGGATGAAAATGGGTTAATGAGTTATGAAACCGTTTGGGAGTTTGGTATTTATCGGCAATACCGGGAGTGGCATAGTAATGGTGAGAAAAAGTTAATTATGAAATATGATAAAGAGGGCAACCTTACATTGTTTAAAAAATGGAATGAAGAAGGAAAAGAATTAGTAGAGGACCTTTCACTACATGACCACTAATTCAAAAATTGTGAAATTAGAGGGTGTGGGTGAAATATTGTTTGAAAAAAGTAGCATTGCAAAAAATGTTCGTATTTCTTTTAGACCACCATCATATATTCGAGTAGCTGTACCTAGAAGAGTAACTTTTTCTGAAGCGCAAAAATTTGCAGAAATAAAGTCAGCATGGATAAAAAAACAGATCAAAAGATTTTCTAGTTCTAAAACCGTCTCTCTTTACAACAAGTCCAGCGAGTTGTCTTTAAAAGACATAGAAATTGAGTCTGATATAATCACTAAGAGAGTAATTGTGTTAGCTAAAAAATATGGATTTAAACATGGAAAAATTTCAGTGAAAAAAATGAAAACTCGTTGGGGAAGTTGCAGCTACAAAAATAATATAAATATCAATCTTTGCGTTTGTTATTTACCTCAAGACCTACAGGATTATATCATTTTACATGAGCTTGCTCATACTGTTGTCAAGAATCATAGTAGACATTTTTGGTATGAGCTCCATAAAATATCAGATGATATTGATACTATGCGGCAGCGCCTTAGAAATAACTATTTCCTTTAGCATTTAACATCATGGGTAATTTTCTTAGAAATCTGTGTTTGGTGATTATGTATTTTTCATTATTTATTACAGCTCAAAATCAGGAAAGCATTCTGAAAGCTTTACGAAAAAGTAATAGGACTGCTTACAAAGGGCAGAATAGAGTGTTGTTTTTGACAACTTACACTACTGAAGATTTGCAAACTACATTCCCTGGTACCAATAAAACATG
>JAYPIC010000095.1:0-5648 GCA_038127595.1 bacterium
GTTCTAGATAATTAAAAATTATAGTAAGAAAATAAAAATTGTAGAAGTAGTATTATAATAAATATTTATTTTAAGGTACTATAGTTAATAATAATTTATTCAATTAAGGCATTCCGAGCATCATGCAAAATTGATGTTTACGGTCATATGTTTAAACTAATTTTACTAAGCGTTATTTTATGGATAATTCATTTTTTAAAGATATATTTTCTTTCAAAGATATTGCAGTAGTTGGATTAAGTCCAAATCCATCAAGGCCAAGTAATTATGTTTCAAAATATATGCTAGAAAATGGCTATAATATCATCCCAGTTAATCCAGGTCATAAAAGTATTTTTGACATTGAATGTTTTTCATCATTATATAGAATTCCACATTATATTGACATTGTAAACGTATTTAGAAATTCAAAGTACGTTCTGCCGATAATTAAGGATGCTTTATTTATAAAGTCTAAAGTTATTTGGCTTCAAGATGGAGTTGAATCTAATGAGGGAAAGATCTTAGCACTAAAAAGCGGTGTAAAATTTGTATCTAATGATTGTATTTTAAGAAGACATAGGAGTTTGTAAATGACTTATAGAATGATTGTATCTTTGGCTTTAGTTATAATTTCGATGAATTATCTAGAGGCTCAAGAAGTGAGAGAAAAACCAGAAAATGTTTATTTGAATGTTTCTTTTGTAGTTGTTCGGCCACAAGCAGAATTTTCAAGAAATGTAACTAATAACGGCTATGGAGTAGATTTTGATTTTGGTTGGTATATTTACAATGGCCCTATTGGTTTAGGCCTTAATCTATTAGCTGCTCAGTATGGTAATTTTTCAAGAAAAATTCCATATAGCTATTTTTCAAGTTTGGTTTCATTGACCGAGACTACGCAATCAACGATATTTATTGTTAATCCTTATATAAAGCCGACCTTACGGTTTGGTGATTTTAGTTTCCATGCTAAGTTTTTTGCTGGATATCAATTACTTGAAACAAATACTACGATCAAGAATGATGAGCAAGAAAATAATCAGCAGGATGAAGATGAACCTGATTATATTGCAAAGTCAAAAGTGTCATCCGATGGTGCTTTTGATTACGGTGTTGGTCTTGGAATGAGATTTCCAATTTTTCGTAATCTTGAAAAAGGTCCTATTTTTCTAAGTCTCGAAATGAAATGGTCAAAAGGTGGGGAGGCAGAATATCTGAACGCCAGTAAAGAAGGTGCGATCGTACTTAGCGATCCTGCTGAAGGCCCTGTTACAACTACATTGAATCCAGATAGGTCAAAGACCGATCTTTTTAATATTTCATTAGGGATTGGTTTTTAGAGATTGTCATATTTACGATAGGGCTGTAAGCTCTTTTATATCTAATGAATAGATCGTTTTTTTTCTTTTTATTATTACAGTTCTGCTTTGCTCAAAGTAAATGGATAAAAACATTTGGGGCGGATGAAATGGATGGCGCAAATCATGTACTGAAGATTGAGGAAGGTTTCCTGATATTAGGTTATACCACTTCTTTTGGGAATGGTGGTAAAGACCTTTGGATCATAAAAACAGATAATAGCAGAAATAAGGTATGGGACCAGTTTTATGGAGGGATGAATCTTGATTATGGAATTAAAATTATTAAAGCATATGATGCAGGCTACATTGTACTAGGCCAAACTCATTCATTTGGAAATGGATCTGGGGATATATGGTTATTAAAAATCGATGATCTTGGTAAAATTGTTTGGCAAAAGACATATGGGGGTGAAAACCTAGATACTGGTTATGATATATGCACATCAAATGAAAAGGGATACGTAATTGCAGGCACTTCAGTATCAAAAAAGACCAATAGCATGGATGGTTATGTTTTTAAAGTTGACTCTCTAGGAAATTTAATATGGGAACAGGTCTATGGCGGATTAAGCATTGATGGTTTTAGCTCCATTACGAAAAAAAATGAGGAGTATGGTTATATATTATTTGGTCACACAAAGTCATACATGCTAGATAAGAGCAGGAAAAAGAAAAAAGGTTTCATTGGCAGGATCATTGCCTCAATGTTTAAAAAAGAACCCACTTCAGAAGCTTGGATAGTGGATATTGATGAATATGGTGACCGAAATTGGCACAATACTTATGGTGGGAAAAAAGAAGATGTAGGTAAAAGGATTGATGCTTTTTCTGATAACTCATTTCTTCTAACCTGTGAAACTGAATCTTTTGGTAGAGGTAAAAAGGATATTTGGCTTTTGAAAATAGATAGTAATGGTAAAATTATCTGGGAAAATACTCTTGGTGGTAAAAAAAATGATATCTTTGGATCAACTTTAGTGTATTCAAATAATTCAATGTTTATCTCTGGCCAAAGGGCAGTAAAAAATAAGTTCTCTCTAAGGTCAATTATGATATTTAATTCAAAAAAAAAGAGTCCTGAATCAGCTAATTATAGTTCATTTATAGCTCGATTGAATGGTACGGGTGAAATTGTATGGGAAAATGATGATTTTGAAGATCAAAAATGTATAACCCCATATATGACCACCTTAGGAAAAAATATATTAATTGCTGGCCAAAAATCGACTCCTTTCAATGGGTCTGGTGATGCTTGGATCCTTTTGATGAGCAAAAAAGGGGAGAACATTTGGGATGCTAATTTTGGTGGTAGAGGCGCTGATGGTGGGAATTATGCCCTTGTTACAAAGGATGGTGGATACTTATCAGTGGGCTATACAGATTCTTATGGTTTTGGTAAAAACGATATATGGGTAATTAAAACAGATTTTACAGGTGAAAAGGAGTGGAGTAAAGTGTACGGAGGTAAATTGGATGACTTTGGTTGGGGAGCGACTGAAAGTGTTGATGGTGGGTATGTTATAACTGGAGAAACATTCTCTTTTGGAAATGGACAAAGTGACATTTATATTTTTAAAATCGATTCAGTAGGAAATAAGGTTTGGGAAAATACATTCGGAGGTTTATCCGAAGATGTAGGCTACTCTATTGTTAATAGCTCTGATGGTGGATATGTAATCGCATCCCAAACCAGATCTTATGGAAGGGGTGGCAATGATGGGATGATCGTAAAATTTGACTCATTAGGTACTAAAAAGTGGAATAGGGTCTATGGCGGTAAAGGTTTAGACTATTTCAAATCAATTACAAATGATTCGTTAAATGGGTATGTTATTGCTGGCGGTACTAAATCTTTCAATAACGGAGACAGTCAAGGGTGGGTAATAAATGTAGATGAAAATGGATACCTTAAATGGGAGAAGACCTATGGGGATAACGGTGAGGACGGATTTAATATGATAACGCGTTCAAAAAATAATAATTTCATTGCTGTCGGTTACAGCGAATCTTTTTTTAGTAAAGGAATGAATGATGTTCTTATGGTAAAAATTGATTCTCTGGGAAATAAGATGTGGATGAACCTATATGGTGGTAAAAGTGATGATATTGCGAACTCAGTTTTTGAGTGTAAGGATAGTGGATTCGCCATAGCTGGAGAGACTGCTAGTTTCGGTAGAGGTAAAAAGGATATTCTAATTTTTAAAACAAATTCTAATGGAGTGCAAAAATGGAAAAGTACTGTTGGGGGAAAAGGTGTTGATATTGGTAGGTCGATCGAGGAGCTACCAAAAGGTGGTTTTATTGTATCAGGAACATCAACAATTTCAAATTTGTCCTTCGATTCTATATTGATCAAAACAGATAAAAAAGGTAAAACCAGCAATTGAAATAACATTTAAAAAAATATGATTTTGCATATCCATTCACGAAATCAGTTACTAAGTTCTCACTTGTTTAAATCTTTAATAATAATGCTAAAATTAAAATGAAAAATTCTTTATATATATTTATTGCTTTGTTTTTATTCTCATGTGGTGGTGACACCCAAAAATCATCTTCAAATATCACTCAAAAAAAGACCTCTGCAAATTTAGATAACGCTACTACCGCGATAGAAGGTGGATATGGTTTTGAAAAAATTGCCTATGATATGGGGTATAAAACCTATGAATGGAATGAAGAAAAGGATGGTACCTTCTTTGGTGATCCGAAAGCAATCAAAGGGGGTACGCTAAACTATATACATTCTCTGTTTCCAAGGACAATGAGAGTAATCGGGCAAAATTCAAGTCAGGTTTTAAATAGTCGAACAATTACCGCGCTATGTTATGAAGGGCTACTGAGTCAGCACCCTACGACGTTAGAATTCATACCTAGACTAGCATCTCACTGGAAGATCTCTGATGATAAAATGACATTTGAATTTAGAATTAATCCAGATGCTAGATGGTGGGACGGAATGCCAGTCACTTCCGATGATGTTATTGCAACTTGGGACCTAAGGATGGATGAAACTATTTTATCCCCAGCAGAGCAGATCACATATGGAAAATTTGAACGACCTATCGCAAAGTCAAAATATATTGTTTCTGTGAAAGCAAAGTCTGTTAATTGGAGAAACTTCCTTTATTTCTCTACAATGGCCTTGCACCCAAATCACATATTAAAAGACCTTGATGGAACTGCTTTCTTAGAAGAATACGCATTTTCAGTTATACCAGGAACGGGTCCATACATACTAGAGGATAAGAATATCAAAAATCAAGAATCATATACATTAGAAAGAAGGAAAGACTATTGGGATATAAACAGTCCTTTCAATAGGTATAAATTTAATTTTGATAAGATAAAAGTTTCCGTTGTTAAAGATAATGATGCACTGCAATATGAGAAATTTAAAAAAGGGGAACAAGATATTTATAATGTTCAGCGTTCCAGAAGATGGGTTGAAGAAACAGATTTTACTGCCACAGAGAACGGGTGGATAAAAAAACAGAGAGTATTTTCTGAGAAACCGGCAGGAACATCTGGTTATTATTTCAATATGAGAGAATGGCCATTTAATGACAAACGAGTAAGGTATGCATTTTGCTATTTATATGATAGGGAAAAAATGAATAGGGAAATGTATTATAACGAGTATGGTATGATGAACTCTCTCTATTCTGGCTCTGTTTATGAAAATCAAAATAACAATCCTTTTAAATACAACCCTGAAGAAGCTATGAGACTTTTAAAAGAAGCAGGATATACATCTAGAAATAGTGATGGGTGGTTAGTTCATGAAACATCTAACAAAGTTTTATCTTTTGAAATCGTCATTCAAAAAACTAGCGCATACATGGTAACTCCTGTACAGCAAATGCTCAAAGAGTATGGAATAGATATGCAGATAAAATTCATTGATTACAACACGATGATAAAAAATGTTAATGCTAGAAATTTTAATGTTTGCCTTCTAGCATACTCAGGCCTTGTATACCCCAACCCAGAGGGAAGCCTTAGGTCAACATTAGCCGACCAAAATGACAATAACAATGTATGGGGTTTTAAAAGTCCACGTGTTGACGAACTACTAGATGAATATGACGTTTGTTTTGATCAACAAAGAAGAATTGAGATCATTAGAGAAATTGATGGCATTTTTAGCGATGTTCATCCTATCGCATTTAGCATTGCTAGAAACTACTCTCGAATGATGTGGTGGGATAAATTTGGTTACCCTGAATGGATGTTTTCTAGATATGTTGGCGAATATTGGGATTCCCTTTACTATTGGTGGTATGATAAAGAAAAGGATAATAC
>JAYPIC010000096.1:0-5591 GCA_038127595.1 bacterium
CTACTGAACCATCTTTCTTTGTTATTATCAAATCATCATTGTAATTATCAACATTATAATTATCGACTGACATCACATTAAACCACATTCCATCAATTGATTTTCCTGTTAAAGCATCTATAGCTAATACTTTTATTCTTCTTCTTTCATTTACTAGCGGCATTGCATTTAAAGCTTTTGAATCAAACTTTAATTGTATGCGACTATTAATGCCATTTAAATAATTTTCTATATATTTTAATGAACTGATAACGCTACTATCTTTATTATTCATAGCAATTAAACCATTACTGCCAGTATGAAAAACAGTTTCGTTTAATATTTCAGCTATATTTTTAAAATTATCTACAGATATTACGCTATCAATACTTTTCATCCTTTCAAGGTTCAATCGATCTACTTTAGCAAATTCCTCATAAAATTCGTTTACATATGAACCTTTATCAAACCTAGCTAATGAATGTTGATACTTGCCATCATTATAATTCCCATAAATTGAAATATATTGTAATATTTTTCCCCGCCTATTATCCCAAAATAGTTCCTTACTTTGGCTAAAGTTTAAATCATGATTTTGATCAATTTTCTTTAAATACATATAGAAATCAGCCTTGATCATTTTAACTATTTTACCTCTAGCCAAACTATCAGAGCTAACAGTACTATTATTTTCAACTTTTGATACTCCATACAAAAATAGACTATCATTTGAGATACCACTTAACCAGTTAGGTACAATTTTTCTGGGCTCTTGAGGAACAACTTCCACTTGTTTTGGAGCACACGAATAAATGATGATAAACATTAAAAGATATAATATTTTATTTTTAAATACCATAAAGTGAGCCAGAGTATTATAATTTGTTAAAAATTATTTGTATTATACAAATTATTAGATATAATCATAGTTTGCCAATATTTCTCTAAATGCATTGAACTGTTCATAAGTCATGTCGAACTCATATAAATATTTGCCTTTAAAATATACCCTTATCCTATTTGCATCAAAAAAATTCAATATCTTATCTGTATCGATAATATCATCTGATTTTTCCTGGTTTATAAAAGTTGATTCAATGAACTCTTTTTTACGCTCATCAACATTTACATATATACGCTTATTGTTATCTGTTAAAAGCTCAATTTCATTATAATTCATCCATTGAGGATCATGATAATCTGAACCACTTTTATCAATATACGTTGATCTTATTCTGAATTCCCGATTGCCATCTTTATGAACTACTAAGTATAGCTCAATACCAAATGATATGGTATGTGCAACTTGGCATAAAGTTGACCTTAAAGTTCTATAATATGTTTTACCACTTTTAGAATCAAAAACAGATTCTACATTATTTTTAATTGAATCTAGCATTTGAGCTGCTCTTTTCTGTTTTCTCTCCTCTACTTTTTTTAATCTTAACTGCTCTTTTTCAAATTCTCTTTTTTTTCGGTTAGCATCATCATATTTTTTTTCAACTTTTCTTCTATCCCAATCAGGATATTTCTCTGAAAGAATGACCAAAAGATCCATACAAGCATCATAATCTTCTAATTCAAAATATTCATGGGCCTGAGAGTATAATGTCCCAGGAAGCTGGGCCACACTATCCATTTTAGCCCTGAGAAATTTTAACTCTTTTTCTAGTTTTTTTATTTCAGCTATTCTTCCCTTAAGATCTTTATTTTCGCCTTGCAGGTTATCAAGGGCGCTTTCTAATTCATCTACTTCATCTTGTAACACAACTACTTGATTTTCTAGTTCTTTTTTTTCACAACCGGAAAAAAATGCTAAAGAAACATAAATCAAAAATAATTTTAAGTACTTCATCATATTAAAGATTCAAACATAAAATTTTATTTTAAATCTAAACCAAGTCCTGCTGATAATGACCCATAATAGGAAGAGCCTGATCCATCTGTAAAATTAATCGTGTTAAACCTAATTGATACAGAAATTGAAAAGGGTAGTTTGCCCATTAGTAAATTTAAATTATATCCTGCAGTAAACCCGGACCCGTGATCGTAATCCTGTCGTCCAATGATAAATTCTTTGATAATATTTTGCCCACCTATTTTTATGATTTTTGATAGATCAATATTTAAAACTACTCCTGAGCCGGACCCAAAATAACTTTTTGCTAAACCATCAGATGATTCAAATGAGTACCTTGCGCTTTCATATCCGACTCTAGTCATAAATGGGCCAATATTTATACCAATTGGAGTGCGAATAGAAAAAGCAGATTCAACGTAGCTAGAGTGATTTGATAGCGATGTACCTTTTATCAGTGCTTTTCCTATACCACTACCAATCCTTAATCCTGATAATAGCCCTTTCTTTGAATCATTCTTTTGGACAGGCTCCTTCACTTCAGTTGAAGATACTTTCACCAATAAATCTTGAACGGGCTTAATGGAGTCTTGCTTAACTAAAATTTGTTCATTTATCCTAAGTGAATCTGGAATAATTTGCTTATTCAAACTATCGATTTCAGATATTTCAGAATTGAAGTAATCCAGCAACACATCTATGTTTTTATTTAAATATGATTTAAATCCTGCTTGCCCTCCACCCCACTCATAACCATCAATCAACTGCTCATCTTTGATATTCAAAGAATCCAATTTATCCACCAAAAGATTAAAAGCATCTTCATCAAATTCACTTTGCCTATCTAATCCTAGTTTTAATTTTAATTTTTCAAAATTTTCTATTTTTAATGTGTCTATGTTTTCAGAAAAAGCAACATTAATAAAAAATATTATGACTAACAAAAAATTATATTTAACTAAGCTCATAAAATTTGATTTAACATATTGTTGGGTTAAGTATATAAAATTTAAATTTTGTTGCTATCATTGAAAAACTGTTCATACACTTCTTTTTTAGGAGCAGGCGTAAATAAACTAACAACAATAAGAACTAATATCGACAGCCCGGCAGCTGGATATGTCAGTTCCTGCAAAAAGGGATTTAAATTATTAAATCCACTCCAATTTGGAAGAAAATAGGTCCAAATAATAGTAATACTTGCTCCAGTCATTATCGATGCTACTGCTCCTTCTTTGGTTGCCCTTTTCCACAAAAAGGCAGCTAGCAATGAAGGAGTTAATGATGCTCCATAAATATTGTATGCAGTAAATGCAGCGTTTAGAACTGTTTTAAATTGACTTACTAACAAAAAAGCAATTAATCCCAATATCAGAACCAATGCCCTGCTTACCAAAATAATCTGCTTTTCCGAAGCGCTAGTATTTATGTGTTTTTGATAAACATCTCTGGTTAAATTGGTAGCAGGAATCAATAAAAACGAATCAGCTGTAGAAACAATGATTGCCATCATTGTTGATACTAAAATCAATCCGATTATCAAAGGAAGACCACCATGAATTGCAATTGCAGGAATAACTGACTCGCTTCCAGATTGTCTAGCAGACAAAAGGTCACTAGGTAATGGATCAGAGCCAGTTTTCATTGCCTCTAAAAAAACTACTTGTTGTTCATTTTGCACTAAGTCTGGGAGGAGACCTTTTTCTGCTGCGACACTTCCTGCTAAACCTAAAAAGGATATACTCGATTCTAAAATAACTACTCCAATGACCCAAAAAAAAACCGCTTTTTTAGCAGAGCCTCCATCTTTTGCGCTAAATATTCTTTGATACATATTCGCATCGCCCATTAACAAAAGCATCGTTGGAACAAAAAAACTTATTGCAATGATTGGTCCTGAAATATCGCCAGACCTTTCAGCTGCCCAGTTGCCAAACATGCTCCATTTACCGGCCTGATCAGCGACCTGAATCATCTCACCTACTCCGCCGATATTTATTATCATAACTGCTAGTGCTGCTAGCACTCCTATAGTCATTAATACCCCATTAACAACATCAGTATAAACGACAGAAAACATTCCTGCAAGCACAGTGTATGAAATAGCAAAAACAGCTGTAATGATTATACCAGCCTCTAAGGATATCATTCCATTTGAGACCATAGATAGAACTTTGCCACCCCCTCTAAATTGATAAGAAACTATAGTAGTATATGCAATTACGGTGGTTATTGTTGCAAGACCTGCAGCAAAATTACCATAACGAATTTCAAAAATATCAGGTACAGTTATTTTGCCGAAATTTCTAATACGTTTCGCGATGAAGTATATTAAAACGATACCAAGCCAAGCTCCTGCACTGGACCATAAGGCAGCTGGCCCGTTACGATAACCTAATCCTGCACCACTAAATAATGAGCCACTACCCATCCATGTTGCAAGAAGTGTTCCCACTAAAATGTACCAGGGAAGTATCCTACCTGCCACCATAAAATCTTCACTACTTTTAACCATTTTAGTTTTATAAATACCTACACCCACCAAGGCAAGAAGGTAGATAGCTATTGACACTGTATAAATCATAACAGCTTAACTTATAGGCTTAGGTTTACTAAATACAGAACTTTTTCTTTGAGCATTTTTTCTTAATTTATCCTTTATTTTATAATGTATTATATCAATCTCGATAATCGTGCACAACAACGTATACTACTTTCTCGTAATTTTAATTTTATTTACTGGCTGCTCTAAAGACAAAGAAGGAACTGGCAAAATGAATCGATTAGCAAACTCTCAAAGTCCATATTTGCTGCAACACAAAAATAATCCGGTAGATTGGTACCCATGGAGTGAAGAGGCTTTTGAGAAAGCTGAAAAAGAAAACAAACCAATATTTCTTTCAATTGGCTACTCTACGTGTCACTGGTGTCATGTTATGGAGCATGAATCTTTTGAGGATAAAGAAGTTGCGAAACTTATGAATGATAACTTCATATCTATAAAAGTAGATAGGGAGGAAATGCCTGAAATTGATCATTTATATATGTCTGTATGCCAAGCAATGACTGGTAGAGGTGGTTGGCCATTAACAGTAGTAATGTCTCCGAAAAAAGAGCCTTTTTTTGCTGGAACTTACTTCCCAAAAACAGGAAGAGGAAATCAACCAGGTATGATGGAGCTCATTCCTTCTTTAATGAATGCTTGGAACAATAAGCAGGATGACATACAAAAAACGATAAAACAGGTAAATGAATACTTGATTAATAGTAATACAAGTGTTCCTGGAAATGATTTAGATAAGAATATCTTAAATAATGCTTTTTATGATTTTAAGGAGAGGTTTGATAATGAATTTGGTGGTTTTGGAAGTGCTCCTAAATTTCCATCGCCTCACAACCTTATTTTCTTACTACGTTACTATAAAATCTTTGATGAAAAAAATGCTTTAGACATGGTAACAACTACTTTAGATAAAATGAGGTTGGGTGGAATTTTTGATCATATTGGGTATGGGTTTCATCGCTACTCAACAGATAAAAATTGGTTTCTACCTCATTTTGAAAAAATGTTATATGATCAAGCTATGATTTCTATGGCCTACCTTGAGGCTTTTGAAGCTACTAAAGATGAAAAATATGCTTCCATAGTTGAAGAAATATTTTCATATGTAATTAGAGATATGCTTAATGAGGAAGGAGGATTTTTCTCCGCTGAGGATGCTGACAGTGAAGGTGAAGAAGGAACGTTCTACAT
>JAYPIC010000097.1:0-5455 GCA_038127595.1 bacterium
AGATTCTCATTGTCATACCACTCAAACCATGGATAATACGAACTTGTGTCTTGACCAAGGTCTACAAATTTTTTCCCCCCACCCTGAACATTTATAACTGCAATCTTAATGGATGGGTTTCTATTTCCTGCTTTGGGATAAAAGACCTGCTGGATTTCTGGGTATAACTTTAAATCATCAATCATATTAAAACGTTTAACTTTGGATTGATCTTCTTCAACAAAGGCAATGAACCTACTATCAGGGGACCATCTATATCCATCGTACCCACTTAATTCTTCCTCATAGACCCAACCAAAGTGTCCATTTAAAATTGTTTCTGACCCTGTTCTAGTAAGCTTTTTTTCACGCTTGCGGTCAATGTTATAAACGTATAGATTATTATCATCTCTGATGTAAGACACCCACTTACTGTCTGGGGATATTTTTACGTTTCGAAGATTTTCATTTTTCTTACTTACTTTTCGGATTGATTTATCTACTAATTTCAGAATGTAAAAGGTGCCTTTATTAGAATGTCTCCAAATCTTTTGCCTTTTGGATTGAATCAGCATCCATTTACCATCTTCTGAAAAACTCCAGTTAACGATTGGGATGTCATCACCTTTGTAATTAAAAACACTACTATCCAAATAAATTACAGTATCACCAAGAGCAAGATCGATTTTGTAAAAGGACCTTCGGTTTTCTCCTTTACCCTTAAGTATGATTTTTTCTGAATTATGCTCCCATGCATAATCACCCATTCTAGGGTATTGGATATCTAAATTATAACTTACCTCCCACCACGGTGTTGGATCAGCAAATGAACAATCTAACCAAAATACCGAAGACAATATTAAAATTTTTATACTACTGAATTTCATTTTTTAAGTTTTTTAGAAATTTAACCATCATATTGAAAGTTATTCTTTTCGTGTTAACATTCCTAGGACTAGGATGGTAAGCACCGTATAGAGTCACACCTGAAGGTAGCTCATATCCAACTCCGTGTTTAAATGGAAAATCTTTCATTTTAATATCATGAGATTTTCTGGTGTAATGCAAAAATGATTCAAACCCAATTTTACCCAAACCTAATACAATTTTCATATTAGGTAGGCACTCTATTTCATTAGCTAAGTGATCAGCACAATTGTTTCTTTCCTCCGCAGTGGGTTTGTCACCTG
Source organism: bacterium (assembly GCA_038127595.1). Taxonomy (GTDB): domain Bacteria; phylum Fidelibacterota; class Marinisomatia; order Marinisomatales; family UBA1611; genus TMED80. Next base: position 1,170 of record JAYPIC010000097.1, read on the forward strand.
GGGGCACACATTTTACCGCAACTGACATAAATCCATTAAGTGTAAGTCCATCATCAAACGAGATAGATTCAGGCTGATTAGCAAGACCAGCAGCATGCATGCATTTAAATAGAAAATCAGCTGATTTATCACCAGTAAATACTCTCCCAGTTCTATTTCCACCATGAGCAGCAGGGGCTAAACCTAAAATAAGCAATCTAGAATTATAATCACCATACCCTGGCACAGGCTTACCCCAATAATCCCAATCCATATAAGACTTACGTTTTTCTTTAGCGATCTTAGTTCGGAACTCAACTAGCCTAGGACATTTTGTACAAGAAACAATCTCACTTCGAATTTTTTTAATATTTGTGTCCGACATATCTCAATCTTTTACTAAAATTAATATAGCTAAAATTTAGTCTTGTTCATTGATTCATGCTTGCTGAAAGTCTAAATTTGCTCCCACCTATTGTATTAGGTTTTAAAATTTTATACTTAAAGGAATTATTATGGGTTTAATGACCACGTTAAGAACAAGAATGACAGTAGTTTTATGGGCTTTGCTAATCCTGTTTCTATTGAGCATGGCTGTCGGAGGTTTAGTCGGCGGTGCAAATATAATTGACCAAATTGCTGGAAGGGTTGACCCTTCAAGAGTGATTGCACGAATTAATGACCAAGATATTTCTCCTGACTATTTTAATAATTTAGTTAATCAGCAAATAAATCAGTTTAAATCATCTGGCCAGCCCGTTACCGATGCGATGTATGAAAGAGCAAGAAGTACAGCCTGGACAAATTTAGTTCAAGAGGTACTTGTAAGCGCAGAGATCAAGCGTTTGGGTTTAGAAGCGACTGATGAAGAAATCATATATCATCTAAGGGAAAATCCACCTCAGTTTTTACAATCTAATCCTACTTTCCAAACAGATGGAAAATTTGATTCTCAGAAATATTTATCAGCCTTAGCCTCACCACAAGGGGATGAGTGGGTTCCAATAGAAAATTGGATGAGAACAAGCTACATTCCAAATTTAAAACTCACACAGTTTTTAAATGAAGATGTTCTCGTAACTGAGCAAGATGTAAAAGATGATTTTATAAAAAAGAATGTCAAATTTACAGTAGATGCTATTCATGTTACATATGATAAAGCCCCGCAAGATAAAACAGAGCCATCTGAAACTGAACTTACAGATGAATATCAAGCTTCACTCGATGATTTTAAGCATGATGAACTTCGTAATGTTAGTTTTGTTAGCTGGAAAAAAGCACCATCTGCTCAAGATAGCATAAATAATGGATATTTAATTTCAGATATTATGGAAAGAGCAAATTCTGGAGAGAGTTTTGCTGATTTAGCAAATGAATACACGCAAGATCCTTCGGGGCAAGATAAAGGCGGCGATTTAGGATGGTTTGGTAAAGGCCAAATGGTAAAACCTTTTGAAGAGGCAGCTTTTAAAGCTAAAAAAGGATCTATAATTGGACCAATTAAATCACGATTTGGTAGTCATATAATCAACGTGCGTGATAAAAGATCAGAAGATGGTAAGGAGCAAGTGTTAGCTTCTCATATACTTCTTAAAGTTGAGGCAAGTCCAAATACTTTGTCTGACTTAAGAAGGACTGCAACACTTTTTAGCTATGATGCCCAAGATTCTGGGTTTACTTTCGCTGCAAATAGTAATCAACTTGCAATTTTAAACCATGAAAATCTTGATGCATCTACCTCAAGACTTAGAACAATTGGGGCGTTACGCAGCGGAGTGAAATTTGCATTCAACAATAAAGTTAAATCAGTGTCCGATGTATTGGAAAATGATCAGTATTTTGCTGTTTTGCATGTTGATAGTTCAATAGAGGCTGGGTATAAATCCTTTGAGAGTGTTAGACCACAGCTCGTAAATAAAGTTAAAAGATCCAAACAGAAAACAGCCTCCAGAGATTTAATTGATGAACTGGTTATAGATTTAAATGCTAATGAAAAATCTCTTAGCTCAATTCTAGATAAGCAAAAAAGATTTGATAATATTAAAGACGAATCCAAAACAATAAATGAAGCATTCACTTCTATTGGTAGAAGTAACTTTGTTACTGGTGCTCTTCTAAATGCTTCTAAGGATGACCTGCTTGGCCCTGTAGAAACAAACAGAGGTTGGGCTTTAATTCATGTGAAGGATATAGCAGAATTAGACTCTTCAGAATATGAAGTTCAGAGAGAATCATTAAAAAACAGTTTGAGAACTAGAAAACAAAATCAACATCTTCAAGCATGGCTAGATGAATTAAAAGATAATGCTGAGATTATTGATAACAGAAATTTCTTTTATTAAAGCGCCTTAGTTGCTAAAAATTTAGCTTTTTGATCTTGATAATGTTGGTATTCAGGATTTCCTTGAATACACTCATTTATAACTTCAATAGCCTCTTCTACTCTTCCTAATTTCCATAGTACTTCTGCCTTGGTATCCAGAATCTTAAGGTCTTCCTTTATTTCAAGAGCATAATTTACTTTTTCTAAAGCTTCAGGTAAAAGTTGACCTATTTCTGTCATACGCCAAGCAAAGCTATTCAAAAGGCTTGCAAGATACTTATATTCTTCGTCATATAAATTTACCGCTTTAAGGTAAAGCTGGGCCTCTAGAGAAGGGTCACTATCATTTTTCTTTATGGTTCTTATCATTTGCCAATAACATTGCTTTTTTCTCGTTGTATCATCAGTGATATCAACATATGCCATTAGGTCATCAATCATATTATTTTTTTTGGCTTTATAGAGAAGCCCATAAAAATAGGCCGATTCAGATGAATCTAAACCTTGATCAACAATTTGATCGAGAATATCAATTGAAACATCGAGTTCGCCTATTCTGTAATAAAGTTGACTAAGGTTATAAAAATTTTGAAATGTAAATGCATTATTACTTCTATGATAACTCTGAATATCATCTAAATACTTCTTTGCTGAATCTTTAACGTTTAGATCTATGTATTTTTTAGCTAAATCTATTTGAATAGTTATATCATCAGAATTTTTTAAATACTTAAGCTGAAGATCAGATAATGTATTAGTGCCATTTTTTATACGATTAAGCTCTTTTAAAAAATCCTCTGGCGGTAGATAGCCCACTATTCGATCTAGTTCATTTCCAGAATTATCAAGGATGATAATTGTTGGATACCCTCTGACACGGTACTTTTCTTTTTGCTTAGGACCAGAACCTTTTTCTGCGTCTATTTTCAAAGAAATCAAATGATCATTAGCAAAATCAATTATTTTTTCATCTGAGAAAGTATCGTTGTCCAAACGATCACACCATGTTCACCAATCAGTTTCAAAATCTAACAAAACCATTTTTTCAGAATTCTCGCTAAGAACAACCTCTAAATCATCATTACTCCAGGGATAAGATTCTTCTTTTCCGCAACCCAAAAACAAAAATAAAAATATTATTAAAACGATTGATTTAATTTTTATCATGTATGATTTTACCTTGGTGAGTGAAATTATAAATTTATTTTTTCTAAAATTAGTCTAGGCGCTTTTACGGGTTTAATAAATGCGTGTTCTGTGTAGCCGTCCACTAAAAGGCTTAAATCATCTGCACAATTAATCTTATAATTAATAGTCAACTTAGCTTTTGGTATAGTTTTAATAGTTGAATTTACGATTAATTCTTGTTCAAAATTTGCACCATTATAATACTTGCAGTAACTAGTGACAACTGGAAGCCTAATACCAGCTTCTTCGATTTTAGTGACAGAGAGACCTATGGATTTAAGAAGTTCAGTACGAGACTCTTCAAAATATTCCAAATATCTTGTATTATAAACGATGCCCATTTGATCCACATCTCTGTAGTAAACTTTAATTCTATGATCGAAAGAAATCATTTTTCATCTTCAAAAACTCCCATAGCATCATATCTTTCAATTCTTTTATCTATGAACATATCTGGTTCAGTAGCAGCAAACTCGCTCAGGCCTTCTAATAAAGCTAATTCTAAATTTCTTGCTGAGGATTTTGGATCTCTATGTGCGCCACCATTTGGCTCTGATATGATTACATCACAAACACCCATGTTCACCATATCATCTGGTGTTACTTTTAAAGCCTCAGCAGCCTCTTCTGCTTTACTAGCATCTCTGAATAAAATAGATGCACATCCCTCTGGACTGATAACTGAATACCATGAGTTTTGCATCATTAAAAATTTATCACACACTCCAATTCCTAGAGCTCCTCCGCTGGCACCCTCACCTATAACCACTGAAATTATAGGAACCTTCATAGCCGA
>JAYPIC010000098.1:0-5349 GCA_038127595.1 bacterium
ATAGATCGGTCTTCATTTCTGATGCGTTCAATAATCCGACGAACCCAACTACCTTAATTGGTCCTACTGATTGTACTGAACTTGTCATTGATGGTTCAAATGCAGGGGGGCAAACACAAATCATTTGGATGAATGCTACAGATCCAGATGGGTATGCTATTGAATATATTCTTGAGCTAATTGTTGAGAATACTGGAGACACGCTAGATACTGCAATGACTAGCAACCTTTTCAGTCTTTCGCATGCTGAAATTTTAGAGTATATGGTGGAATCTGGTGTTACTCAACTTGACATTAGTTGGAATGTATATACGGATGATAGTTTTGAAACCGTAGCCTCAAGTAATGGTCCTTGGAGTTTGACAATTGATGGGGGGTGGGCACTTAGTGTAGATAACAATACTTTACCAGAGGTATTTGCTTTACACAATAATTATCCAAACCCATTTAATCCGATAACAAATATTAGATATGACGTTCCTGAACTAAGTGATGTTCAAATTGACATTTATAATATTGCTGGAAGCAAGATAAAGACACTTGTTTCTAGAGAGCATCAACCAGGAAGATATAAAATTCAATGGAACGCAACTAATGAGCAAGGTGCTCCTGTTGCGACTGGAATGTATATCTATAAAATACGTGCAAACGATTTTGTTTCTGTAAAGAAACTATTGTTGATGAAGTAAGAATATCCCTTCCACGTATAAGTAATAAAATAAGGGGCTTTCGGGCCCCTTATTTGTTTATAATTAAAGTGGGTTTGTTTTTAAAATTGTTAAAATACATTATAAGTTTTTTATGATTAAGGAGTCACAATGCAAAAAAATAGTTTAAATAAGGTAATTCTAATTGGGAATCTAGGACAAGACCCTGAAGCAAGATTTACTCCTCAAGGAACAGCTGTTACTAATTTAAGTATTGCTACTAATGAATCTTGGAAAGACCAAAGCGGTGAAATGCAGGATCGAACAGAATGGCATCGTGTAGTCATGTATGGTCGTATGGCTGAAACTGCTACCGAGTATATGAAAAAAGGACAGATGGTTTATGTGGAAGGTAGACTTCATACTAGAGAATGGGAAGATCAGAATCAAATCAAGCGGAAAACAACTGAAATTAGATGTGATAACTTTACAATGTTGGGAAGAAGGTCTGATGCGCCAGCAGGTCAATCGCAAGGCGCTATGTCACCATCTCCATCAGCACCAGCAGCAGATTCAGAGGTAGATGATGATCTTCCGTTTTAGTTAGGTTAATTTCTATTAATTGACAATTTGTATGGAGAATGTTGGGCTTCCAAAATTTATAAGGCCAAGACCATATTGGATACAGTATGTCTCTACCTATATTGTTTTTTTTCTTTCTTTATTTGTTTGCAAAATAAAGGTCAATGGGAAGAATAATATACCCAAAGACACGCCGCTTGTTTTAGCATCTAATCATTTTGGTTATTTCGACCCTTTTGTTTTGGTTCATGCAATTCGAAAACCTATTGATTTTATTATGCAAAAAGAGCTTGGTATTGAATTACATTTTCTTTTTGCTCCCATGATATATGGTGCAATCTTAACCGATAGAAATAGAGTTGGTCCCTCAACAATAAAGGAGTCTATTAAATCCATAAAAAAAGGAAAGATTTTAGGAGTTTTTCCTGAAGGAGGTATTACTAGCACAGAGCTTACGAAGGCAAAACCTGGTGCTATATTTATTGCTAGTAAAGCAAACACAAAAATACTTCCTGTCTCTATAAGCGGTGGAGATAATGCATGGGATGATTTACTCAGTGGTATTCGATCAAGAATTACTGTTAATATAGGTAAACCATTTGGTCCTTTTGATATTAAGGGCAGCAAAGAAGAAAAGATCTCTAAGTTGGAGGATTATAGCGAAGAATTAATGTGTCGTATTGCTGCTTTACTGCCAGACGATAGGCATGGTAAGTATTCTAATGATAAAAGAATAATTAACTACCGAAAAGAAAATAAATTAGATTTGTTTTAGTATTATTGAAAGTCTGTAATAATACTGCTGATACAACAGGTTAGATTTTTTGCAAAAGGGATATGCAGAAACTCATTTGGGCCATGAGCATTGGATTGAGGGCCTAATACTCCTGTAATCACGAATTGTGCCTCTGGAAATTGTTTTCCGAGCATGGCCATAAAAGGAATGGTTCCACCCTCTCCGATTGTGCAAGGCATTTGGTTAAAATATTTTTTTGATGCTTTTTCAATAGCGTTTAATAACCAGGTTTTGCTTTCTGGTGCGTTCCAACCTTCAGCGGCTTCTTCAAATTCTAATTCAATTGATGCTCCGTATGGAATGTCATCTTTTAAAATTTTTTCTATGGCATCCACAGCTTTTTTAGGATCTACCATTGGTGGTATTCTCATAGATAACTGAAGCGTGGTGTAAGGCCTTAATACATTTCCAGCATTTGCTGTAGATGGCATTCCGTCAGAACCCACAATGGATAAAGCTGGTCTCCAGGTTCTTCTTAAAACCCCCTCAACATTATCATCCGTTGATGGCTTCATTCCATTTTTCCATGGAAATTCTTCAACAACTTCATTGCCAAGAATGGAAACTAAATTTTTAGTCTCTTCTATACGGTAATTTGGAATTTCTGTATTTAATTCTTCTAGTAGTATTTCACCGGTTTTTTCATCTTCTAATCTTGAAAGGAGGGACCGTGCTATTCTAAAAGAGGAAGGTACATGCCCGCTTGCTCCGCCCGAGTGGACGCCCTCTTTTAATACACTTACTTTCATTTTTAAGCCAATGAGTCCCCGTAGTGAAGTAGTTGTCCAAAATCTTTTATAATCCCCAGCTCCAGAATCTAAACAGATCACTAAATCAGGAGACCCAATAATATCTGAGCACAAGTCCATATAGTGAGGCAGATCTGGTGATCCACTTTCTTCTGAAAATTCTATGAGAACCAATATTCTAGGATGATCAATTTTTTGTTCTTTTAGCGCATTAATACTAGCAATAGATGCAAAAAGTGCATATCCATCATCTGCTCCACCTCGGCCATATAGCTTTTCATCTTTTATTACAGGCTTCCACGGACCAAGATCATCGTTCCAGCCTTCCATTTCTGGTTGTTTATCTAAATGGCCGTACATTAATATATTGCCTTTTTTAGTCCCTGGAATATCTAAAAGTAACAACGGCGTTCTGCTGGGAGATTTTTTTATGATCATCTCAGAACCAATTGGTTTGTTTTTTTCTGTCCAATTCGCAGCAAGATTTAAAACTTTATCCATATGACCATGCTTTTCCCAATCTGGGTCAAAGGAAGGGGATTTATTTGGAATTTTTATATAATCAACTAAAGTAGGGACGATTTCACTATCCCAAAAATCATGTATATGTTTTTTTAGATTTTCTGAGTTCATTTTATTTTAATAATATTATTTTTTGAGAATGGAATGTTACCTCATTATCAATTATTAGCAAGTATGTTCCAGAAGGAACGTTTTTATTTTTACTATTCATGCCGTTCCAACTTAAAACATGTTTACCTTCACTTATTATACCATTGGAAATGTTGGCAATAAATTCACCTTTTAAATTATATATTTTTGCAGAAACAAGTTCTTGGCCATTACTTGTGATGGGTATTTTTATCTCGTTGTTGAATGGGTTTGGATATGCTTTTTCAACATTAAAATCACTTGCAATAATATCTTCAGTTGTTGTGCTTAAAACAGTTTCAAATGTGATTGATTCTATGTTAAATCCGCCTTGAACTATTTGGAGCCTTATAAACTGTTCACCGCTTGAAATTTCTACGTTAGGAATTGTAACATCTCTCCAATTGTACCACCCACCTGTAGATGTTGGCACATTAACAACGCTGATATTTACTCCATTTATTTGTATAAAAAACATTCCTGCAGTACCATTAGAGGCAATGGAGACATTAATGTTATATGTTCCTGAGGTTACATTTTCTATTGTATAACCAAGCCATTCTCCAGTCTCAGTCCAACCCACATTATAGGGGTATCCATTTGAGTTTGTATTTTTTTCAACATCAACACCATCATTACGATACGACCAGCCATCATTATACCCGCCATCACCATTATTATACCAATTATCGTCCGTGTAAGAGACCCCCCAGTTTCCAATGTCATAATGTACAGCTGGAATTGTGCCTGGGATAGAGTGAGCTTTGTAAGGTTTTGATTCTGAACCATAGTCTGGATCAGTTATAGATGCAATTACACCTTCATTTACATGACAATTTTCAATTTTTAAATTTTCTGTTAAAGTTGATAATGCATACTCTGCTTCTTCAGCGGAAGGAGGGAAGCTTCCTCCTTCAATATAATTTAATAGGCTATTATATTCTGACGAAACATTAGCTGAGTAAGGGCTTGTTATTTTATCTACTTTCTTATGGCACCAAAAATTCCAACCAATATTATTTTCCTCTAAAAGCTTTACCAGCGCTTCATAATACCAAGAGTTAGAATTTTCTCCAGACTCTCCCATCCACAAAGGGATATCATATGTATTTCGCATGGTTAAATACGACTGGATAGTTGAAATATCTGTTTCACCCCAATACTTATGAAATGAATATGACATGTTATCGTCCCATGGAGGTGTAAGTCCAGAAAAATCAGTTCCGTACCAGTTTCCCTCAATGAACACAATATGGTTCTGGTCAACTTCTCTAATTGCTTGAGTAATGTCTATGTATAATTGTTTAAACTCTGTTAGTGTTACACCTTGAGGAAGCACTGGTTCATTAATTAGATCATAGCCGCCAATGAGCGTATTTTCTGAATAATATTCTGCAATCTCTCGCCAAATTTGTATAGTTAAATCTTTTTTATCTTGTTCTAGCCACAGTCTAGCTGTCCCATCGCTATCACTAATAGGACCTCCGTTTTGAGCTCCTGGCGCGCAATGCATATCTAAAATAACATACATATTATATGGATCACACCACGCAAGGAGAGAGTCCACTATCTCATAGCCTATTGGTGTTGACCCATCTTCTGTATGAAACTGCTTATAGTGAAAGGGTAGCCTAATATGATTAAATCCCCACCCAGCAATCTGATCAATATCGGTTTTGGAAACGTAGTTTTTCCTATATTCACTCCAAAACTCATTTGCTTTTTCATCGCCAATAAGGTCAACTACATGGTTTTCAATTTGAGTTGGTGATTCAAACCCTTCAATCCATCCTCTATTAATAAGCATATATCCTTCTGGTACTAACCAACCACCTAAGCCGAAACCCCTTAAGAGTATAGGCTCACCATTACCTTCAACTATTTCTTTCCCGCTAGTATGCAAGAACCCCTGGGAAAATGAAAT
>JAYPIC010000099.1:0-5203 GCA_038127595.1 bacterium
GTTAAAACTATTACACAAACAGAGCTTGATGCAGGTACTTTTACCTTTGATGTAAGTAATGAAGAATTTGAAGGTACTGTTGCTAGTCCGACTAATTGGTTTGCGGAGGGCAATGAGGTCTTAATTTCTGCTGTTATTACTGATAATGATGGAAATGAAACTATTGGCAATCAAAGTGCTACGAAAATTATAATTGATGAGACGGCCCCTGTAGTTGCCAATTATGTTATTAGTTCTGTTCTACCTACTGGAGGCACTATAGTGGAAAATTATTGGAACAGTACAAATACAGGCCTAGATGTTAGTGTGACTGTTCAAGCTGTAGATGCTAGCGTTTCTAATGGATCTGTCAGGGTCTTAGCTGGTATAGGCACAGATGCAAACTCTGCTGCTTATGAACAGTTAGGCGATCCTGTTTCTGTGCTCCCTTCAAATAACATTGCTGATGGTGTTGTTACTAGCTCTATTACCAAAGCACAAGTGGAGGCTCAAACAGAATATGACGAAGATAAAACTATTAATTTAAAAGCTGAGGTGGTTGATATTGCTGGGAATAAAGCTGTAATAAATATTGCCTCAACAAAATTATTCATTGATACAACACTTCCAACTATTTCAAGAGTTGAATCTATTGACCCAGTGGATGGAAGTGCAAAAAATGGCATTTTTGGGATCGATAGTGTGATTAATTTGAGATTTACATTTTCGGAAAATCTTACCCTTACAGAAGGTGTAGCTCAAGTTGGACTTGGTAATACAATTATCTCAGTACCTGAAATAGCAAGTGCAGATTTACAAAATGCTTCTACTATAACTATACCATATACCGTTCAATCTAATGATGTTAGTTCGTTATTAACTTTTACAGGCTTAACTCTTCCAACCGGAAATAAGTTAAGAGATACAGCTGGAAATGACATGGGCGTGCTTACTGCAGATGTCGGTTTTAGTTTGGAAGATCTTTCCGTTGTAGAGGTTGATGGCCTGGCGCCTTCAGCTTTTACTGTGGATACTCTTTATGTTCAAGGTTCAAATGTAGTTTCTGGGTATTGGAATTCAAACTCTACTAGTTTAATCGTCCCACTAACTAATCCGATTGATGATTTTGGGACAGGTAATGGCGACGCTAGTCTTGTAGGTGGAAATGTTCAAATTTTAGGCAGAGTATATAATACTATAACAAATATACCTGGCTCATTTGTAGAGATTGGGACAGCTAAAATATTAGTTGAAGGAGAAGCTGATGGAGGTGGTACTGAGCCGTCTGGTTCTTGGAATGTTAATACTCCGCTGCACTACGGCCAGTTCCCAGGAAAAACGATGCATTTTGAAATTGACGCGTCTACAATGGAATCCGCCTTGTCTGCCTTAGAAAATTACCCTGATGAAAGTGCAGCTAATCCAGAACAAAATGGCAAGATAGAATTTGCTGCAATTATCACAGATAGAGCAGGGAACCCAACTCAAGGAACTGCGACTGAAGGTTCTGCGTTAATTGTTGACGAGGTAATGCCTTTAGACCCTGCTGTTGGGCTTCCATCTAGTGGATATAATTATACCATTGCACCTCCGATTGACAATTACGTTGAAATAATACCTGATACAACTGTAGGGCAGGGTTTTTCAAGGCAAGGATTCTTTAATAGTACAAATACCGGAGTTACATTTAGATCTTGGATATCCTTTGATGATAATAATCCAGCGACAGCAATAGATAGGGATCAGTCTCTTATCGGTGGAACGGTTCAGGTTCAAATGGCCTCTTCAGGCGATGCAAGTACGGCTACTTGGACAAATATTGGTAATGCTGTTGTCATTCAAGAGGCAAATGTAGCTACTGGTTTTGTAAATGTAAGTATTGATAGTTCAATTATAAGGTCTGTGACAGGAGACTTTGTTGAAGGTAATACATTGTTTTTTAGAAACGTTGTCACAGATAAAGCCGGTAATGTAACAGAGCAATCTGTTGTAAGCTCAAAGACCCTTTTAATAGATACTACTCCTCATGTATATGCGGACCTTACTTACTCTAGGCAATATGTAAATGGTGTGGATCATAACCCTGTAGTTACAATATCATTTGATCCTACAGATTTTCCTTACAGTCCGCCTAAATTAACTGCTACGTACAAGGCCGTTTCACCAAGTGATCCTACTGATGATTTAATGACAATTGGGGCAGATAGTAGTAAATACACATATACACTTGATATTCCAGGGGTTAGAGGAATAGATACTTACGATGATACAGTAAGTATTTCTATAAGTGCTACTGATAAAGCTGGTAACCCAATACTCGCAGAAAGCGTATCTCAAAAAAGATACTTAATCGTGGATAATACACCGCCAAAAGTTTTATTTGCTTACAAAAATACAACAAATGATCTTGCTACATATGAAAATAAAGGTAAACAAGGTGATATTATAAGAGTAGTTGCATTTCCAGATGAACCAATGTTTTTATCCCCTGATTCTGATAATGAAGTCTCTAAGCCAACATTATCTGTTGACTCTCTTTCAGCGGTAATTACTACGAATCTAGTTACAAATATTGATGGTAATTATGATAATACATCTGCGGAAGGTGACAGTATTGAGTATCTTTTTACTATTCCTACAAATGCATCTTTTGAAGAAAAAGAATTTTTATTAAAACTCTTTATTAATGGAACAGATTGGGCAGGTAACCCTGTTGATTCTACGACTGGATATCAAGCTTTTCCATCTGGTCAGTTAAGTAATATGGCTTTTAAATTGGATAGTAAAGCTCCTTATTTTGATCAATTTCTTCTAGCTGATAGCTCATATATCAAAAACACAACATTGAGGTGGTATAATAATGAAGAAAAGATGAGTACAGCATTCATAAAATTTGAACCAGTAGATGCACCTGCTACTCCAGCGATTCCTACAGAGGGTAATTTTATTGCTCTTACGGATGAATCTGCCAGTGGAGGGGTAAATGAGCTTTTCCGTGGTCTTTTAGGTCCATATGAAATAAATAACAACACTTTATTAGTTGATGCTCTAGCAGATAGTAATACATATAATATTATTTTTCAGGGAACTGACATGGTGGGAAATGTTGGCTCTGATACAATAAAGTACGTTACCTATGATACAAAAGCACCAACAGCAAAAATTGAATATGAAACTGAATATATAACTTCTCTATCGCCTAAAACCGGCACAACAATTAAGGTTACATTTAATGAACTGCAAACAGTAGCCCCTAAGATGAGACTATTTTACGGCGGGCTAGTTTCTCAAAGTTCTGATACATCAGAATGGGGTGCTGATATAGATTCAACAAGCTTAATTAATTCACAAGTTAATAATCCAATTACTTTAATTGATTCTACTGATGATGCCAGAACCTGGTATCATGTAATTGACTCTAGTTCAGTGCCTGCAAACTCTGAGGGTCGCACTTGGGATGGGTTTGTATGGGCGAAATTATACTCAAATGACCTTGCTGGTAATGCTTTTGATAGTTTAGCTTATTCAGATTTTGAAAATACTTTACTCTTGGACAACACCGAGCCGACTGCAACCATAACTTATACAAACTTAAGAGATTCATTATTGACCAACTACAATTCATCTAATGCCAATGAATCAAATTGTTGTTTTGCTATTGCTGGCGACACAGTGCTTGTAAAAGTGGAAATGAATGAAAAAATAAAAAACATTCCTGCTTCACCTCCTACACTAAGCTTGGAATATAATTTCAGTAGCGAAGTTGAGGGTAGTTCAGAGCTGAATATAGAGCCTATCCCTCACCCTGATGATGTTAAGTTCATCGAGGAACAAACTGGGTTAGTATTCCACTACAAAATTGTAGTAAAAGACAGTGCAAAAAATGATGGAGTATTAAAAGTAGCACTAAATGCTAATGATCGTACAGGAACTCCAGTAACAAAATATGGAAACAGTTTGCAAAGTGATGATGTTATTGAATCTAGATATGCATTAAATATTGATAATATTCATCCTTGGGGTTATGAAGAATTTCCAATTTTTAGTGAGTCTCAATCCGAGGTCACTTTCCCAACTGAACAGTTTTCAACTACTGGTTTTAGAGTCATAGAAAATTGGATCAATAAAAAAACAGATAGTTTATACATTGGCGTGCCGTATCAGGCATTCACATCAGACCAGTCACTCCTCGGAGAGAGCTCGGGTTGGGGTCCGCAAGGTAAAATTGATTTTCAGGTTCGAAATTTAGATTTAGGCACTGGTGAGTGGCAGACATTAGGTGAGGCAGATACTTTAAAATCTAATTCACCCCAAATTGTCCCTGTTGGAGATTATACTTACCTAAGAACAATATCTCGTCCCGTAAGTGATTTGATTCCTGGTACAATGTTAAATGTTGGTAATGCAGCGTTTAATAGGCTACAGTTTAGAGCTGTTCTTACTGATAAAAATGGGAATAGTACCTCAGGGCAACCAAGAGATGCCTATAAATTAAATGCTGAGGATCTTTATATAGCAGATATTCCAAATGCTGACACAGTTCGTTATGATATAGCATCTCCTAGCCTAGGAAATTATAATGACGGGAACTTTAATGCTGCTGTTGGTTCTCAAATAATATCTAGAGATACCATTACAATAAGTTGGACTGAATTTACAGATCCAGGAGGGGGAGCAGCATCAGGTGTGGATCTCTATGAAATGCAGGTTTATGTATATCCAACAACATGGACTGGTGGTACTGAAGCAGATACATTAGGAAGATTAGACAGCTTGTTTACAGTTGATATGGATCTTGACGGTGTGGATGATTCAGGTTACTGGTATAAAATATACAAAGAGCAGGCACCTTCATTTGATAATCCAATTACATTGAATTTATTAGATAGTGCCGTGACTGATTCCATATCAAATACTGAAATCATTTATGATTATAATGATACTCTTAAGCATGAGTTTCATTATATGATCTTTGTCAGAGCTTTTGATGAGGCTGGAAACGCTTCTGATACCATTTATACAAATGCTATTCAAAGGTTTAACTCAGCTCCGGTGTTCATTGAAAACATTACTGATCTTAATTTATTTGAGGATGTTGCTTGGGATTATGATACTGTTAAAGTTAGTGATTTAGATCTTACAACTCTTCAAAATGATTCTTTTACATATTTTATAGAACCTAAGAAATTAATTCCAAACTTAGCTGGTGGTTTTGATACATCTA
>JAYPIC010000100.1:0-5100 GCA_038127595.1 bacterium
ACCAACCATAATCGGCACCATTTTTGATGCCACTATTGCTATTCTTTTTATTCCACCAAAGATGACAATAGAGACTAGAAAAGAAACTAAAATACCTGTAATTAAATCTCCTAAAAAAATATTACCTTGAAATACACCAGTAGGATTGTAAAAATATTCTCTGATTATTTGCGATAGCTGGTTTGCTTGAAAAAAGATTGTACATCCTATCATACCTGAGATTGCAAACATTAGAGCTAGTGGCTTGTATTTTTTTCCTAAACCTTCTTCGATATAATACATCACTCCACCTTGTATTTCACCTTGGTCATCTTTGCCTCTATATAAAATCGATAAAGTGCATGTAAAAAATTTTGTAGTCATCCCAATTATTGCAGTGCACCACATCCAAAAGATCGCACCAGGCCCACCCGTATGAATTGCTATTGCTACACCAGCAATATTACCCATGCCTACAGTGCTTGACAAAGCACTAGATAAAGCTTGAAAGTGAGTAATTTGACCTGGGTCATTTTTCGAGTCATATTTCCCAAGTAAAATATCAACTGCATGATTTAAATATTTAAATGGAACTAGCTTCGAAATAATACTAAAATAGAATCCTCCCCCTAGAAGAAGAATGACCAAAGGTGTACCCCAGAGAGCATTCGCCATATTAGCCATGAAACTATCTATTTGACCATATAAATTCATTATCGTACCTGTTTTTTTATTCCTTCATTTTTATCAAATTAGATTACTATTACAAGCAATTTAATGTTACATAGACTAGATAAATATTTACTATCTCAATTTTTTACAGTCTTATCAATGTCTCTTTTAGGGTTTTTAGCAGTTTTTCTCGTTGTAGACCTAATTGAAAACCTTGACCGCTTTGTTGATAACAGTGTCCCAGCAGTAGTTACAATAACATATTATCTTTATACAATCCCATGGTTTATCAGTGTTGCACTTCCAATGTCAATGCTAATGTCAACAGTTTTTAGTATAGGAATGATGGTAAAGCGAAATGAATGGACCGCAATGAAATCTACAGGCATTAGTCTATATAGATTATCAGCGCCACTACTCTGCATTGGCATGATGATAAGTATTTTATCTTTTCTTCTAGATAATCAGCTTGTATCGTATGGAAACAAAAAAAGATATACTATTGACAGAGATTATCTTAAAAAAAAATCTAGACACAAAATAAAAAGCTCCTTGAAAAATATTTTTTTGCAAAAAGACATATCGATCCATATAGGCATAGAAAAATATAATGTTAAAAAAATGTCAGGAGATGTTCTGACTTGGGTCGATCTTGGAACCGATCTAATTAGGCAAAGAATTGATGCAAAGAAGATAAAATTTGATAAAAAAAGTCAATTTTGGAAACTATCAAACTACTCAATTAGAAAGTTTGAAGGCGGAATCGAAACAAATGTTCAATTTTCTGAGAAAGACACTCTAATAGACCTTAATTTTACCCCTGAGGATATAAATAAGCAGGCACGATCTCCAGATGAACTAGATTATTACGAGTTAACATCAAGAATTGTTGATCTCAAAGAAAATGGTGTAAAAACAGTTAAATGGGAAGTTACCAGGAACTTAAAAGTATCTTTTTCTCTTACAAATTTTATTGTTGTACTATTTGGAATTCCTCTAGTCGTATTCCGTGAGAAAAATAGTCTTTCTTTTGGAATAGGTATGAGCGTGTTCGTGATATTTGGGTATTATGCATTTATCAAATTTGGTCAGTCAATGGGTTTTAAAGGGCAACTAAGTCCAATATTATCGGCATGGATAGGCAACATAATATTTTTCATTGGGGGAATAAGTTTATTAATTAAGGCAAGAAAATGAGGGGTCATTTGGAATCAATTGCCTTTTTTACACGGTTTTTTATCAATTTCTTTAATAGACCTTTTAGTCCTTTATTGTCTTTATCTTTCTCAGAACTTGTTTTCCAGCCACCAAGAGATGTTAACGTAATTCCAGTTGATAGATTAAATCCTTTCATAGTATGAAGCCATGTTCCATTTCTAAAGGCAAAACCAAAATCCCAAATCACAGGACCTTTCCTATATCCAAAACCCATAGATAATTCTTTTAAGTCTGCTCCCGCCCAGGAATAACCAATCCTCAAAGGAAATGATTCTATTTTTGTCCATTCAAGTCCAACGGACCATCTCCATTTTGCCCGGGCATAATATTTATCTTGAAACCCTGCGACAAGATCTGAAGCTATAACATAAGTTGGCATTTTCTTAGAAAACCCAAATCTAAATAGTGCAGGATATCTAGTTTCAAAAATTTTAGGATTACCATTTGCTAATGTGTCTTTTATAAACTCAGTTTTATTGGTAAATAATGAATCCTGATTCAGATTATCAGCCCTCAGTGTATCTATATTGTATGTATAAAGGATTGCTTCATCATCTTGAACTGTGCGTCCTCCCCATTTGAAAGGATAAAACCCTCCAAATATTTCAGGATAACTTTCTAGAAAATCTTTCATCCCGGACGGTTTATTCCATTCAATAGTACCAAATACGTTTATCATAGAGGCACCGAATGTCCATCCATTTATTTCTTTACTAACCACACCAAGGTCAAGTCCAAATCCTTTACCTCCGATACCTTGCCTTATTAAGTATTTACCTCCACCATACAAACCAATATCAGAGGTGATTATATTTGCTGAGCTAGAGTCTGGATCAATCCCCGTATAAAAAAGTCCTTGTAAATATTTTAAGGTTACGCCAAACGAAATAGATTCAAATGGTATGCCAAAAGTATATCCGAATTCATTTACACCTAAAATTTCAAGATTCAGGGTCATATCCAAATCAGGCTTTCCTCCATTACCATAAAAGACCAATTCCAAAAGCCCGATTGGGATTTTAAAATTATTAAGCATTACAAAGTTACTTGTTAGCGCGATATTACCTTTAGAATAATTAAGTAGCGGGATGGGCAGATGCCTATCTTGGAAGAATGAAACACCCCCTCCATCTTCAAAATTATCAAATAGTAGGTCTTTTTCTTTATTATTTAGAGTATCCCCACTGAATTGAGCTACATTTTCAATAGAAAAGAAATTTCCCAAAAATCCTCTATCAGATTGATATACCTGAAGCATAAATGGTTTATCATGAGCACGAGTAATTAAAGCTGGATTGTACCCTACGCAGAAAATACCTTCAGCTATTGTAGTATAAGCACCTGACAATCCTACTACTCTAGGATCTCGTTTAGTTTGACCGTTCATTATTTGAAAAAATGAAAAAATAACAACTATGTATATTATTTTTTTCATTTTGTAAACCTACTACCTAAATATGCTCTAGGGCCAATAAAGTCATTATTAGTAGCTGATATCGAACGTGAAGAACTTGGGGTTTTTATATTAAAATACCATCCATTAATATCTCTTGCCTTAACATATTCATCAGTTTTTTGATCTAGAACTACTTTTTCATCACTAACGATTCTAATTCTTACAGAATCACTCTCTGGAAACCCAGTTAAGTCCCATTCATATGAGTTAAGACCTGACACAGTTGGCACATTTTGAGCTATAATCCCTCCATTTATCCCAGTCCAATAACCTTCAGCACTAGCATTTAAATTTGAATCAGAAGAAACAGAATAATAAATATCAACAGATGAAATACCATCTCCATAAACTCGCCATTTTATATCATGCGTTTGATCTGTAAACAAGGTTTGACCGCCATTAGGATAGACTATCACTAGTTCTGAATTCGCTGATGAAAACGCGCCTGAACTACTCACTCGAAATGTAACAAATGATCCAACTTCTAAATGATCATTTTTAGATAAGAAAATCATACTTGAGTCAGTGCTGTTGATTTGAAACCTAGGCATAACATAGTGATCCCCATAATCTGTGATTAACCTTACCCTGTTAGTATCTAAACCAGTCAAAGACGATGAATTTCCAGGTTCTGCCACCATACCTTCAGGAAAACCTAATGAGTCCTCCTCTTCAGCGGTGTATAGCCTTCCTGGATCAGGCAAAATAAACTTAAATAGAGTGTCGACATAACTAATTACAGTATCAACACCGCTTCCATTGGATCTCACTAAATAGGGTATACCATCTATACACTCATTAAAATCTGTCATTACATCATATATATATATATATGAATTTGCTGGTGATAAATCTTCACATTCATTTATAATGTAAACATTATCTGTCAAAGACCAACCTTGATTAAGTGCCATTGTGTCTCGAAAAGCTGCTAACATTTCCGGGGTATTATCAGTAGGGAAAAACTCGCTATTTGATAACAGCATTGCTAATTCAGCACCTATTGGCATTGCGTTAGTAATATCAAAATTTAATTCCGCACTAATCAACGAATTACGAATCTTATTTCTTGTTTGATAATCCATTTCTTCAATCACAGTTGGCTGAGAGAGAAAAACCATTTCATCTAAAATCAAAGAAAATGGTGCCACTAATCTAAAGCCACCACCAATCCCAGCTCCAGCAACTATGGTACCTCTACCATCTATTCTAGCTGCAGCATCAATAGTTAATTTTGTCGGATTTGATGCCATTAAATCAATTATAGTGCCTTGCCCTTCAGCTGGAGCAACAATTGTATCATAAGAAGTAGTGCTATCTGTAGTTCTATCAAAAATCTGAATACGAGTTCCAAAACGATTAAGTTCAATAACAGTCATTGATGTGTCTAGACTCGAGGGTGGATAACCAATTGTATCAATGTTAAAAGTCATCCTCGTAGTATCGCCAAAGACGTCTACTCCAGTAAAATCCATATTCATTCTCACTGGTAGCCTAATTTGACTTTTCATTATTAATGCTAGCCTAACATCTGCTATTGTGGCACCTTTGAAACCTTGAGGCATTTCCTGATCTTGAGGTACTGACGGAAAACCTTGGACTATATTTGCCTCTAATTCTTGAAACTCTAAAGACCCACATCTTAAAGTTAATCCTAGTCCACCTAAGCTTGAACCATCTAAAGGAATAGTCACTTTTTGTGTTGGTATACTTACAGCAAGATCAAGGTCTAATTTATCAATAGCTGAATCTGGGTTAGCCGCCCTCATAGTAGC
>JAYPIC010000101.1:0-5077 GCA_038127595.1 bacterium
GTCATCAGCGTAGTATCACCAAATACATCCACTCCAGTAAAATCCATATTCATTCTCACAGGTAGCCTTATTTGACTTTTCATTATTAATGCTAGCCTTACATCAGCTATTGTGGCCCCTTTGAAACCCTGAGGCATTTCCTGATCTTGAGGTACTGAAGGAAACCCTTGAACGATATTTGCCTCTAACTCCTGAAACTCTAAAGACCCAAATCTTAACGTTAATCCTAACCCCCCTAAGCTTGAGCCATCTAAGGGAATAGTTACTTTTTGTGTAGGAATACTTACGGCAAGATCAAGATCCAATTTATCAATGGCTGAATCTGGATTAGCTGCTCTCATGGTAGCACCATTTAAATCATAATTTGCCGAGATTGGATCACTACCTGAAGCTACTACAGTATCAAGTTTAACAGCTGAATTACCATTCGGATCAAAGAAATTTTTAAAGTCCAAAAGAAAATCAATATCAAAAGGAAATGTATTTCTTAAGTCAATAATTTGAACTCTGTTGTAGAGATACTGAGAGTTTGCAGCTAACTCTGCTCTATACAATTCAAGACTAGTTGAGCTTCCATCCTCATTTTCTGTAGCGGCAAATGGTATTTCAGGTTTTGGAACAGATAATCCTACAGAATCTATAGATACATCCATACTCTCTATGCCACTTAAATTAAACTGCAGACTAAAATCAACATACATCGAATCATTTGGAGCATTTCCTGATGAATGTCCAGGGGGATATAAGGTCACAAAACTACCAATTGGAGCGTATTCAATTTGAAAACCAGTTGTGATTTGCAATAACTGAGCTAAACCCTCGATAGCAAGATCTTTTGTTTCGTTTAATAACTCCCCAGCTTGCAGTAAAGAATTTTCATGATTAGCTATGGTGTCATCTAAAGCCTCTGTCCCTGTTACCAATCTGGAGTATGCTGATGATAGACCAGTAGGAACTCCTCTATTGGTTATTTTTGTAGAAAAATAACTATCTCCAGTGCTACTAATATTTATTGAATCTATACTACTAATAAACTGAGGGTCAGTTTCAGGTAATAATGCATTAAGGCCTAAGTTTACTGGCGCGGCATTATTAATTACCCCAAATAATGAATCTAAAATATTATTTGCTGGACCAGCTATAATTGAATTATAAAATTCAGCAGTCATAGTTTTTACAGAATCAATTGGAAAAGAAAATGGCGTACCAGTGTAGCTTACACCTCCAATTTCAACCTCTAGAGGTTCTAATATTGGAACTGGGTTTCCACTTTCATCAATTTCAAACTGAGGATTACCATCATCATCCAATGATGGTATTAATGTTACAGCTGTGTCCAAATAAACTAATTGATCATAGACAACTAATGGAATAGGTGCAGGCGGACCAATTGGAGGAATAGTCGGCAGGGACAAACTACTTGCATCCACGCCGGGTATTTCTGTCGCTGGTACCACTGCTTCAATATACCCTCCAGGGAATTCTATTTTTAGGTTTTCAGGATCCAAGGAAGTAAAAGGCAGTTCTGCCTCGTAAACAATTTGAAAACCCATAGAATCTGGAGTTGGAAATATATTATAATCTGGATTAGATAGGTCGCCCATCTCATAACGTTTCTGAACCAATGGTATCTTTATATCCAGAAACCATGTGGGCATTTCAAACTTTTCAGGGATATCAAAGTCACACGCTGATGATGTAAACAAAAAAATTACTACAAGAGCTTGTAAAATACCTGTTTTCCACTTAGTGGAATATTTCCTCAGAATTTGTTTCAAAACTATACCTAGTTAATTGGACTACCGCTCTAGAATTTGAAGAATATTTACAAGACATGCAAAACGAAAAAACCCCGTAAAAATACGGGGTTTTTTAAAAGTATTTTTGATTAATACTAGTATTTGTAATGACTTGGCTTGTAAGGCCCTTCCTTAGGTACACCAATGTACTTAGCCTGATCATCAGAAAGGACGGTAAGCTTTGCTCCCAAATGATCTAGATGCAATCTAGCAACTTCCTCATCAAGTTCCTTAGGAAGCATATAAACGCCAACTTCTGGGGCATCTTTTGCTAAGGCGATTTGTGCCATTACCTGATTTGTAAACGAATTTGACATAACAAAACTTGGGTGACCAGTAGCACAACCAAGGTTCATTAGCCTACCCTCTGCAAGCATAAATACTTGATGACCATCTTCAAAAGTATAACGGTCCAGCTGAGGCTTTATTGTTTCTCTTTGAATGGAGCTATCATCATTTACAGCATTAACTTGGATTTCATTATCGAAATGACCAATATTACATACAACAGCTTGATCTTTCATTTTGTACATATGATCTTTGGTAATGATATCTTTATTACCTGTAGCAGTTACAAAAATGTGAACTTGATCAATTACATCTTCTATTGTGACAACTTCATAGCCTTCCATAGCTGCTTGAAGTGCGCAAATAGGATCTATTTCAGAGATCATTACTCTTGCACCATACCCTCTAAGAGATTGAGCAGAACCTTTACCGACATCACCGTATCCGCAAACGAGTACTGTTTTTCCAGCTACCATAATATCTAAAGATCTTTTTAGTCCGTCAGCAAGAGACTCGCGGCAACCATAAACATTGTCAAACTTAGCTTTCGTTACTGAATCATTGACGTTGTACGCTGGAAAAAGAAGATGACCATCTTTATCCATTTGAACGAGCCTGTGTACTCCTGTAGTAGTTTCTTCAGAAACGCCTATAATATTTTTGGCTACACTCCTCCAATGGTTGGAATCTTTTTTAAGAACTTCTCTAATCAAATTTTCAATAACAATTTCTTCTTCAATAGTGGTTTTAATTTCAGGAACATAATTGTTTTTTTCATAAAACTCTTCGAGCTCATAACCTTTATGAATTAGAAGAGTAGCGTCACCACCATCATCTACTATCAAATCAGGACCTGAACCATCAGGCCATGTCAAAGCTTGCATAGTGCACCACCAATATTCTTCTAGTGTTTCACCTTTCCAAGCAAAAACTGGGACTCCAGATTCCGCAATTGCGGCAGCCGCATGATCTTGAGTTGAAAATATATTACAACTTGCCCATCTAACATCAGCACCTAAGTCTACAAGTGTCTCAATGAGTACAGCTGTCTCTATTGTCATATGAAGGGAACCTGTAATTTTTTTCCCCTTCAAAGGTTTATCTGGACCATATTTCTCTCTGGTTGCCATCAAACCAGGCATTTCTTTTTCTGAGATTTCAATAGCGTTTCTACCATCTTTTGATAAAGCAATATCTTTGATCTTATATGGTATTAAATCAACTAGATTAGTTATCGCAGTAGTACTTGACATATATTTACTCCTTTAAATTTTTGCAGCTGATCTTAATTTTTCAGCTAAATCTATTTGTTCCCATGTAAAACTGTCACCATTACGGCCAAAATGTCCATAGGAAGATGTTACATAATATCTAGGCTTTTTAAGATCTAGATGTTTGACAATTTCTCCTGGCCTTAAAGGAAAAACATCAGCGCATATTTTTGTGAGCTCTTCATCTGTCAATTTTCCGGTCCCATATGATTTAACATAAAAAGATGTTGGCTCTGCAACGCCAATACCATATGATAATTGGACTTCACATCTTTCAGCTAAGTCAGCAGCTACAACATTCTTTGCTATGTATCTTGACATATATGCTGCAGATCGGTCAACCTTGGAAGGATCTTTCCCAGAAAAAGCGCCCCCACCGTGCGGGGCATATCCACCATATGTGTCAACAATTATTTTTCTACCAGTTAATCCAGTGTCAGCAGCTGGACCACCATATACGAATCTACCAGTTCCATTTACGATGAATTCACTCTCGAATGGAATGTCATAATCTTTCAAAACAGGAAGTATTATATGATCTATAACTTCCTTCTTTACAAAATTTAGTTCTTCCTCTTCTGAGCCATATTCTGAAAGCATGTCATCATGTTGAGTCGCAATGACAACTTTAGTTACTCTCAACGGTTTAAAACCATCATACTCAACAGTTACCTGAGATTTACCATCAGGTCTAAGCCATGGTAATGTTCCATCCTTTCTTATCTTTGATAACTTTTCAGTCAATCTTTGAGCAATTTGAATTGGTAAAGGCATCAATTCTTCAGTTTCTTTACAAGCAAATCCAAACATTAAACCTTGATCGCCAGCACCTTGTTCAGAAACATTATCTGCATCAACGCCTTGAGCAATCTCTGGGCTTTGCTCATGGATAATTTCTCTTATTTCAACAGAATTATTATCCATTCCTTTAGCTTCATCAGTGTAACCAATATCTGATAGAGTATCTTTTACTATTTTCGGAATATCTAAAGAACCAGAAGAACGCACCTCACCAGATACAACTACTAGTCCATTTGTAGCAAGAGTTTCACAAGCGACATGTGATTCTTGATCTTGGGACAATAAATTATCTAAAATTGCATCAGAAATAGCATCACATACTTTATCAGGATGTCCCTCTGTTACAGACTCAGATGTAAAAAGATATTTTGACAAAATAAACTCCTAAAATTGTTATTCTTAAAAAATTGACCAAATTAGCCTGCTAATATAACCATTTAGCATGAATTAGTATATCTCTGTTTTTATACAAAACTCACGATAAATTCTCGATAATTCTTGCAGCATCTCAATGGATGCTTGAAAGTTATATGACATTATATGTTCAACATTTAATCCAATTGGTACAATAATATCATTTTCATTTAAATGATTTAATATCTCCTTGAGAACATTGACCGTGATTTCCATTGATTTATCGGTCATAATACTTAAATCTTCAATCAATAATTTTTCAGTCTCAGCTGGAATTTCTACTCCAAGCCATTTCAAGAATTTTATGTTTTTTTCTGAGCTTACAGGTGCAAAACTCAGCAATAATCTTCGAGGAAATGTTTTTTTCTGATCACATCTTTTTTGGTAGTGAGATATCATTTTTATTATCTTGGATGAGTCATATAAAACTTGAGTAGTAAAAAATTCAGAACCATTTTCACTTTTTTCTATCAGTTTAAGTGACTCTTTTTCGCGACTAGGAAT
>JAYPIC010000102.1:0-5038 GCA_038127595.1 bacterium
GTTATGTACCTACCACCACGATCAAATAGTTTTTCATCCATGTTAACGGGCGTTTCTGAACAGCTAATTAAAAAAAGAAATGTGAAGGTAAATATTTTTTTCATAAAGGCTCCTGAATTATTCAAAACCTAATAAATAATTGAATTAATTGCTAAATAATTAGGAAAAAGTAAAAAAAATTACTTAAGCAATATCATCTTTTTTGTTTTAGAAAAAGATGGGGTTTCAATCGTATATAAATAAATACCTCCACTGACGTTTTGCCCCATTTCATTTTTTCCGTTCCAAGATACACTGCCTTTCCCTGCTCTGGAGTATTGGTTTAAAATGCTACTAATCTTTGTCCCATTTAAATCAAAAATAGAAATATTTACATATTCACTCTTTGCAATTTGATATTTTATCGTTGTAGAGGGATTGAAAGGATTTGGATAGTTTTGTTTTAAACTATATTCCTGTGGTAAATGCATATGATCTACTCCAAGCTGAGTAGTAGAGAATGTAAAATAACGTATACTGTCGTCCTCCCCTCCAGCAAAAAGCGTATCAATTCCATCTGTAACCTGTACACTCCAATGAAAATCAAATTCCCCACTCCCTAGCGAAAAGCTATCGATTATTGACTGATTAGTTGGTTGATAAATTCTTTCAGTCATGGTGGTATCAAAACAAAAATCACTATCAGAGCCTTTGCACATCTTAAACAAGTAATAAAGATCTTGTCCGTCTGTATCCACAGAATTCGACCAAATGAATGTATTTGGATTATTTAAATTGGAAGGGGTTACAGAAATCGATGCATTTTCTTCAGGTGCAATCAGAAAAAAATTACCAGGAGCATTATTTACAAGATCAACAGATACAACATTAGATGAGTCTGAAAGTCCATCTGCTGTTTGAGCACGTACGTAATAACTGTATGTGCCTGGTTCTCTGGGTCCAAGAACAGAGCTTTCTCTAGTTATAACATTGAATTCTAAATATGTAGGTTGGATTACATCAGCAACAGCACCATTTTCAAAAAGAAAATAATTAGAAATGTCACGGTTTCTTAACGTATTAATATCTAAAAACAATCCTTGCCTTGGACCGTGGTTCATAACAAAAGTATTTGGTAACGAGCTTACATAACCAAGACTCTGATTAGCATCAGGTAATTCTATTTCACCATAATGTGATAAGGTATAAGTTCTCGAAGGTGCATCTGAGCTAATTAAACTTAAGGCGACCATCCAGTTATAATCTAAAGTAAGACCATCCGCTGCTGCTTCGGCTAATGTCAATTCACCACAACCATTATTGTTACACCAAACTACCAAATTTCCTAAGCCATCTAATGCTGGACCATTATCACAACCCGCTGGGTACAAAGGATAGTCAGATATTACATACCCAATGTATATACTTTTAGTACTATCAATAATGTATGATGAAGGTTGAATGTCATTAGATAATGAATTACCAGGAACATGGTCCTTCATTTCAGCTGTTTTCCATGCACCAAAGCCACTCTCATAGCGCACTAGTGGTGCACTTAATACTAAGTTAGAATAATTTAACCAATCAGGTACTTCCCCCAGATTGTCTGGATCGATTTCAAAGACTAATGGTTGAAAAGATGAAGTGTCTGCTGGAACAAAAGCAATTTCCTTAACAAGCATTCCATGGTATTCTGACAATAATGAATCTGGATATTTTTGCCCATAAAAAACAGATCCACCTCCAACCTGACCAATCCCAAACAAATACGTACTATTAGAATGGGTAATCCAATTTCTTCTAAAGTTTTCAGGAGTATCCCAAGAAAGTTGAACGCCGCCAACTGATGCAGCATCAATCGTTAAATTTGTGGGCGTATTTCCATCCTGGGGTGTAGCAATATTTAAAACAAAAAATAGGGTTATTAAAAAAAAGTTGATGATTTTCATGTTATGTTACCTTAGTATGTAGATATTAGTTATTAGATAAGAAAAGAACTCATATATGTATCTATCATATTATATTTTTAACAATATGAGCAATTAATATTTATTTTTTTATAATAAATATTATATTTACGTTAAAATAGAAGACTTTATACAATTATTTCCTAAGTAAATAAAACTCTCTATTGAATTTTCAGATATTGCTTCTGCATCCCTTTTCAAAGCTGCTGCAAGTGTTTTAACAGGCAATCCTAGGTTAGTACTATCAAAGAACTTATGCATTATTGAATGCTCATTATATTTCCTAATCAACATGCCAGGTCTAAATATTGAAACATTATCAAAACTAAAATGTTTTGTTAGCGTTTCTTCCTTCATGCCAATTGTTTTTGTATAAAGTAGCGGATGAATCCAATCAGCTGCCCAAGCATTGGCGTTAGCTCCACCAGCAGATATTACTGATGCGTTGGGAATTTTTGCTTTGCTAGCAAGTTCAGCACATTTTAAAGATATCCCAAATTCAATATCTACAAACTGTTTAGCTCCTCCAGCTATTTTTCTGGTCGTGCCAATGCAGTTAAAAAAAGAATCATGCCCTACCCACGATTCAGCCGTTTGATTTAGATTATCAAAGGAATCAATAACTATTTGATTTAATTTTTTATGGTTTTCACCACTTAAAACTGGCTTTCGAGTAATCGTTGTTATCTTATCCCAATTATCACTTTTAAGAAGCAGATTAAGCAATTGGGTGCCTGTTGCACCAGTTGCACCTATAATTAGCGCTTTCTTTTTTTGATTAACTATATTACCTCTGGGATGAGCTGATAGCTGTCGTTTAAAAGTATTCATAATTAAGAACAATTACATAGATTATTCTTTCGCCATCATTTCAAAATTTTCATAAAGCCTAGGTTCCCCTGCTGCGTTTCGTACGCCTTTCGCAAAACCGCTTAATCTTGACCAAGGTAGCTTGATTGTTAGCCAATCAAATAAAAGCTCGCCATTTAGTAGGTCTTGTTTGTAAAGAGTTCCAATTGATTCAAACCATCCACAAACTTTGGTTGCATTTCCATACTCTTTACTACCCCTAGGATACTTAGCAATAAATTCATCATAATCGGAAATAAACTCATCGCTCCAAATCCAATTCATTGCATCCTGTAAGCCCTCAGCGGCTCCCCATCTCATAAGTTGAATCATTAGATTCGCATCATCTTTTGTTGGTTTACTCATTATATACTCCTATTTATTGTATTTTTATTTTGCTTTCATCTTTTTTTTCAGCATTTTAAATATAGATTGTTCATATTGATCGAACCTACCATCTGCAAGATAAACTTCTTTTATTTCATCTAAAATTTGATCGAGCTTTTTTTGCTTAATATTTTTTAGTTTAATGTAGTCAGTTATTATCTTTGAACGCTGAAAATCGTTTAAATCATCTGTTTCAGATTTGATGGCTTCAAGAGTTTTTGAATCAAATTTCGACTCAATAAAAGATTTTTCTTCAGCGTTATATTCAAAATTTGAGTCAGCAGCATATAAAAATAAATAAGCTCTGAACTCTTTTTCATTCCAACTTTTATATTTACCCATATTGATTTCCTAACTACATCTTTCTGTTACTAAAACTAGTAAAACATCTACGCACAATCTATTTACTGTTTTAATTTAAATCGACAATAAAATTATTAACCTTAGAGACCACAAAGCAGTTCGTGACCAGTTAATTTGTACCAGCCTATCAACAATACTGTGGTCATATCCATCGGTCAGCTTTTGATGCATATTTGTAAAAAAAATGAATGTGATCGCCCAAATTCCTAAAACAAGAGCTAATAAAATAATTGTCAAGCTAGATTCAAAAAAATAGGCTAATAATAGAGCACTAGCTAATTCAATAAGCATAACCGGCACAACAATGAAAGATATACGCTGCATATGAAAATGCTGAAACTCAATATATCTTTGGTCATTAATAAAATGAAATGATGGGTAATGAAGCAATTGAATTACCCATATAACACCAACCATAACTGATGTTGAGATAAAATTGATTTTAAATAATAAATCAAATTCCATCTACCATCTCCTAGCAAATACTTGATATTTTAAAAGATAGTTTCATAATATTTAACATGGACTTAAATGATTTAATAGAAAGCAACCCAGGTTTATTCAGAGTAATCGCAATTGTAGGGGGTTTACTCATTGGGTACATTATTTATATTCTTCGAATTTAATATATTTTTTTTCCATCAAAATCTTTAATCTTTTCAAAGGTTTTATTTTCTGTCACATACCTAATTTTTTTTAATCCTTCATACAATTCACTAAAACTTGTCGTTAAAGGAGACATTGCTATTCTAATTTGATTGGGCTTCCTATAATCAACAATTACGTTTTCAAAATTTCTTAATGCTACACTGATGATTCTGGCATTTTCATGCATAATCGATATGTGACCTCCTCTCTTATTTTTATCTCTGGGAGTCATCAGCTTAAAACCTAGAGATTTTAACCACTGATCATAAAACTCTATCATAATATCTGTGCCTTTCTGCGCCTTTTTAACTATTTCTGGGATACTAGCCTTATTAATTATTTTAATTGCTGCATTGACACACCTTAAACCTAATATTGATGGGCTGGCTATTTGAAAACCTCTTATATCTTTACTTTTTATGAATTCAGGTCCCATTTCAAATTGATCCTTCTGAGCAAACCATCCCTGTATTGGGACTTGAAGTTTTTTTTGCAAACTTTTTTTGACATATAAATATGCTGGAGAACCTGGTCCAGAACATAAATATTTATATGTGCAGCCCACAGCCAGATCAATATTATTCTTTGCAAAATCAAGATTTACTGATCCAGCAGCGTGACTAGCATCCCATACAGTCAAACAATCATATTCCCTTATCAAACTGGTTATCTCCCTCATAGGGTTTAATGCTCCAGACCTATATTGCAAGACTTGAAATGTAGCTAAGGCAATATCATTATTTAAATAAGGCCTAATAAGGTCAGGTGTAATCCTCTCATACTCTTTAGCATCAATTTCTTCATTGTCTATAACGACAAGTTTTAAACCAAATGTATCAGCTATA
>JAYPIC010000103.1:0-4930 GCA_038127595.1 bacterium
GAAAAGAGATTCATGATACCAGGCTAAAAGAAAAGCAAGAATCTCAAAAAAAGCTTCAGCTTTTGAGTCTTCAAGATCAAAGAAAACTAGAAAAAAAAAATAAGCTTAATAAAGATAAAGTTAAAATTGAGTCGGAAAAAAATAAGCTTGATCATCCCATCGATAGATCTGATAAGAGATCGACAAGCAAGGCTAAAGCTATAAAAAAGAAATTTACACCTACTAAAAAGCAAAAACTTAGGAAAATAAATTTATCTAACATTCAATCGGAGTTTATCCAGGCTGGTTCTTCAAAAAATGAAAAAGATACAAAACCTAAGTCTACAAATGTTTCCAAAAATGTTGAAACAAAAGTAAAAGCTACTTTAGCAGCACTAGGAACTAAAAAAAAGAAAAAAGTTTACAAAAAAGCTAAATCCAAAATTGATGAAACGGATGAAAATACTGAGATCACAAAAACAATTAAGATTCCAGAGTTTTCAAGTGTTGATGAATTATCTAAAATATTTGCTGTCCCATCAAGCGATATAATTGCTTTTTGCCTTGAGCTAGGAACTCTAGCAACAATCAATCAAAGGTTGGATTGGGATATTATAGAACTAATTGCTAACCATTTTGAATTTATTGCTGAAAAAATCGAAGATGCGACTGAAGATTTATTTTCATTTGAAGATAGTGAAGAAGATCTAAAAAATGCAATAAGTAGATCTCCGGTGGTGACTGTAATGGGTCACGTTGATCATGGTAAAACTAGTCTTTTGGACTACATAAGAAATACAAAAGTGGCTGCAGGTGAATCTGGTGGTATTACACAACATATTGGAGCTTACAAGGTAAATGTGAAAGGTAAAAATTCAATAACATTTTTGGACACACCCGGCCATGAGGCTTTTACTGCAATGCGAGCCAGAGGAGCTCAGGTGACTGATATTGTTATTTTAATTGTTGCCGCAGACGATGCAGTTATGCCTCAAACAAAAGAGGCAATAAATCACTCCAAAGCAGCAGGTGTTCCAATGATTGTTGCTATTAACAAATGTGATAAGCCTGGTGCAGATCCTGATAAGGTTAGAAGAGAATTATCTGAGAATGATGTTCTTGTTGAAAGTTGGGGTGGTAAGGTTCAATCTGTTGAAATTAGTGCGCTTAATGGCGACGGAGTTGATGATTTGCTAGATAGCTTATTACTTGAAACCGAAATACTTGATCTTAAAGCTAACAGAGAATGTTTAGCTGTTGGCACAGTCATTGACTCAAAATTAGATAAGGGGTTGGGTCCTATAGGAACAGTATTGGTGCAAAAAGGTACCCTTAAAGTTGGAGATCCATTTATTTGTAATGATTATTCTGGTAAAGTAAAAAGCATAATGAATGAGAATGGTAAAAGGCTAAAAATAGCTGAGCCTTCTGATGCTGTTCAGTTACAAGGGTTTGATTCTGTCCCAAAAGCCGGAGATCTCATTGCTGTGATTGAGAGTGAAAAAGATTTGAAAAAAATATCAAATGAAAGGCAAAAAAATAGAAGAGAAATAGAACAAAAAAGAATATCGTTCTCTCTTAATGAAATGTCAGCATTAATCAAAGAAGGTTCGATTAAAACTCTTCCTGTAATTATTAAGGGAGATGTTGACGGTTCTATAGATGCGTTATCTGAAAATATTGTTAAGCTTAATAATGATGAAGTTGAAATTAAAGTTATCCATAGCGCTGTTGGTATGGTTACTGAATCCGATGTTCTTTTGGCGGAAGCTTCTAATGCTGTAATAATTGGTTTTAATGTTCAAGTTTCTTCAAATGCTAAATTGCAAGCTAGTCAGGCAGGGGTAGATATTAGAATTTATAATGTCATATATAATGTTGTAGATGAGGTAAAGCTAGCATTGGAGGGTTTATTGGAACCTGATAAAGTGGAAAGTATCATTGGCAAAGCAATTGTTCAACAACAATTTAAAATTCCAAATCTCGGTTTCATAGCTGGTTCAAAAGTTACCGAAGGGCTGATACAAAGAAATATGGGTGCAAGATTATACCGAGATGAAGAGCTCTTTATCGAAGGTAAGATTGAATCTCTAAAAAGATTTAAAGACGATGTTAAAGAAGTTAAGGAAGGTTTAGAGTGTGGTATAGGCGTTTCAGGTATGAAGAAATATCTTGAAGGTGATATTATTGAGGTCTTTGAAGTAAAGGAAATTAAAAGAACTTTAGACTAGATCAAGTTGTGGATCATAATAAACCCTACGATCGAATCGACAGAGTAAACAATCAGATTCTTGATATTCTCGGTGATATTTTAATTAAACATATTGATCTCCGCCACCTAGGTTTCGTTACTTTTACCAAAATTGATGTGTCTAGAGATCTACGTTTAGCTAGAGTTTATTACAGTGTTCTTAATCAAAAATTTTCCAAGAATCAATTAAATATCGAAATCAATAAATATAGGAAACCATTTAAGAAATATTTAGCTCCAGAGCTAACAATGAAACATACTCCAGATCTGCGATTTTATTTTGATGATACATATGAATATACTGAATATGTTTCAGATTTAATTAATAAGCTCGATAAAAGTGATAATTAACATTGACAAGCCAGTTGGTTGGACTTCATTTGATATTGTTAAGAAGGCAAAACGAATTACAGGGCATAAAAAAGTAGGTCATGGCGGTACATTAGATCCTTTTGCTTCTGGAGTGTTAATACTTGGTACTGAAGATGATACTAAAAATTTAACAGAAATTACAAAATCTAGTAAATCATATCAGGCAGAGCTTTTATTAGGAGTAAAAACGAACACTCTTGATCCAGAAGGTGAAATCACGGATAAGAAGCATATACCTTTTTTAAGCGATGATATATTACGTAAAACAATGAAAACCTTTGAAGGTAAGCAAAAGCAAATTCCTCCTATGTTCTCTGCTAAGAAGCGTGGTGGTGTTAGGCTGTATAAATTGGCTAGAAAAAATATTGAAATCGAAAGAAATGAAATTGACATAGAAATCGATAACATATCATTAGTAAGCTTTTCTGAAGATAAAATTACATTTAATGTTAGTTGCTCAAAGGGAACGTACATAAGGGTTTTAGGTTCAGACATTGCTAAAAAACTTGGGACAGTTGGATATTTAATAAATTTAAAAAGAACTAGGGTTGGTAATTATTTTATTAAGGACTCTATTAGCATCGAAAATTTTGAAAAATCATGGAAATCTTATACGAAATAGATAAAATTAAATTAAAAAGTAGTGTAACAACTATGGGTTCTTATGATGGTATTCATAGAGGACACTTTCAGATTTTAAATAAAGTCAATTCTATTTCAAATCAACTAAATATAAGCTCTGTGGTCATTACGTTTGATCCTCATCCGAGAAATTTAGTTGAAAAACCAAAAGAGAAAGTAAAATTGTTGATGAGTTTAGAAAAGAAGATTGAAACAATTAAAAGTTTTTCAATAGACTACCTAATTATTTTAAAATTTGATACTAATTTGATGAATATGGACGCCGAAGTGTTTTTAAAAAAGATCTTAATTAAGAATCTTAGTCCTAAATATATAGTCTCCGGGAAAAATCATACCTTTGGCTATAAAAAGTCCGGAAATATTAGTTATTTGAAAAAATTCTGTAAAGTAAATAACATAGCATTAGAAGTTGTCAAGCCACTTATGGATAATGAAGTGATCATATCAAGTACGAATATCAGAAACTTAATTAAAAATGGTTTTATAAGAAGAGCAAATTATGAACTTGGCTCGAATTATGGTTTTTATGCAAAAGTTATTAGTGGCTCGGGTAGAGGTAAAAAATTACAATATCCTACTGCAAATCTTTTTCCCCTCGAGAAAGATCAATTATTACCTAAAATGGGGGTTTATTTGACAAGATGTATTATTAATGGACTTAGTCGTTATGGGATGTGTAATTTTGGAGTCAGACCAACCTTCGGGGAAGGTGAATTAGTTCTTGAGGTTCATCTATTTGATGAAGAGCAAAATGATTTGTATGACGATTGCATGTGGGTTGAGTTTTTAGAAAGAATTAGAGATGAAAAAAAATTTTCATCTGTTGAAAAATTAGTTGAGCAATTAGAAAGAGATAAATCAAATTGCCTTTCATTGAAATATAAGTATGAACTAGGAGAAAAAGATGCCTATAACTAAGGAAGATAAAGAAAAAATTATTAAAAAATTTGGTAAAAGTAAGGATGACACAGGCGCAACTGAGGTGCAGGTGGCTATTTTATCACATAGAATCTCAGAATTAACAGAACACTTAAAAATACACAAGAAAGATAAACATACTAGAAGGGGTCTAGTACAACTAGTTTCTCAAAGGAAGAAATTGTTGAAATATTTAAGAAAAACAAATTCTGAATCTTATATAAG
This sequence comes from bacterium, assembly GCA_038127595.1. GTDB lineage: Bacteria > Fidelibacterota > Marinisomatia > Marinisomatales > UBA1611 > TMED80. Next base: position 4,388 of record JAYPIC010000103.1, read on the forward strand.
CCTCATTAAAGAATTATCAATTCGTGGATAGAAAGAAGTAAATAAATATTATGATAAATGTAGAAAAAGAAATTGGCGGTAAGGTGCTCACACTAGAAACTGGAAAGATTGCAAGACAATCTGCTGGTTCAGTTGTATTAACATATGGAGAAACAGTATTGCTAGTCGCTGTAAATGCAGCTAAAGAGGCAAGGGAAGATGTAGATTTTTTCCCTCTTCAAGTTGAATATCGTGAAAAACACTATGCTAGTGGGAAAATCCCGGGAGGTTTTTTCAAGAGAGAGGCCAGGCCAACCGAAGGAGAAGTTTTGACTAGTAGACTTACTGATAGACCAATCAGACCTTTGTTTCCAAAATCATTCAGGAATGAAACCCAAGTAATTATTACGGTTTTGCAAAGTGATGGTGAAAATATTTCTGATACTTGGGCTGGAGTAGGAGCGTCAGCAGCTTTATTAGTTTCAAACATACCTTGGAATGGGCCTATTGCTACCGTTCGAGTTGGTATGATAGGAACAGACTTTATTTTTAACCCAACGAGAG
>JAYPIC010000104.1:0-4851 GCA_038127595.1 bacterium
TATCATATCAAAGCATGGGTAGCATTGGAAAAGCTAAGGAAGAATTTCAAAGACTAATTGATTATTTCCCCGGTAGTGAGTATTACCCTAAGGCCAAAGACGCCCTCAGAAAACTATCTATTGATTAACCCTCACCCAACATAAATTATGTCCAAAAAAATATACTTTAGTACTACTGAAATTGTTCCATTCGCGAACGTTTCTAATATTGCCCCATTTTCAACAGCAGTTCCAACTCTACTTCAAGAGTTAGGGCACGATATTCGAACAATATTACCAAAATATGGTTTCATTAGTGAGAGAAAATATATACTTAGAGAGGTCATTAGACTGCGGGAAATACCATTTTCTTTTTGTGGACAAGAAGAGATCGCTAGTGCAAAAAGCGCTTTTATACCAAAAACTCGTGTTCAGGTTTATTTTTTAGAGAGTGATGAATGGTTTCAGCCTCTAAATAATTTACTTTATAAATCAAAAAACGGTAGAGTTTTAATGGATAATTCAATGCGTTATGCTTATTATTCTAAGGCTGTTCTTAGCACATTACCTCACCTGTTTTGGGTCCCAGATATTCTTGTATGTAATGGGTGGCAATCTGCCTTAATACCTAATTATTACAAAAATGAATATGAGGGTATCAGTGATTTTTACAAAAGTATTAAATCTGTTTTAGTCATTCATGACCTAGATGATTATTCAAAAATAGATAGGTCAGATTTGGTTAAAATGGGCGTTGAAATTGATCCAAAGATCAAAGGTAATAAACTTAATATCTATGATGTTGCAAGTTATAATGCTGACGCAATTTTAATAATGGATCGACCTGGTGAAAAAATTTCCTCTAAAATACTTAAAAAAGCTGCTTTCAAAGATAATCAGAAAAAAGTGACAGTGTTTGAGCAAGAAGATTTAGAGGATATAGATTTTTATGCAATGACAGAGTCTCTAAATCAAATTGTCTCTGATATTACCTCAAAATAGATTATCAATTCCTAGAAAATTATTTTATGAAATCATTTAGACTATTTTTTGGTTTATGCTTTACCTGTTTTTTATATTTTTTCTCTAGTTGCTCAGAGGAGCCAATTTATAATGATTTATCAAATATAGATAATAACATTGACACTTTGCTTATAACAGATATTTCTGGATATAATTATCAAATATCACCTGATATAAGTGGCTATAATAAGTTGTTTGTTGGGTCTAAGGAAGAGTTTACATTTTTAAGTTCATTATTTAATTTTCCCTCGAACAGTTGGGATACATTTTTTGATTCCACAGTTACAGTTGATAGTATTTTCTTTAAAGTTTTTTCTGGAGACAGTTTAATTGAGAATAATCCTAACTTGAATTTGTATTTTTCTACTGATTCAATTTTTGATGAAAGCAATAGTTTAGTCTCTGAACTTAGAAATGTAGCTTATGATGAATGGGCTAATGTAGGAACACCGTCTGTTGAGGTAGTAATTGATACATCTGATACCATAAGTACTTTTCAAGAAACTGTTCTTAAATGGGATATTGGTAGTTTAGTTGAAACAATTATTGACACCCTAACTCTTCATAGAACCTTTTCATTGTCATTACCATCAGGAAGTAGCTCTTTTTTTGAGTTATATAGCAGAGAATATAGCTCTGGTAGTTTAGACCCCAAAATTGAAGTGTATTATAGACGAGAAATTGGATCAAATCCTGATTCTTCTGTGGTAGATACATTGACGAGGATTATTTATGTTTCAGAAGATATCTCTGTTATAGAAACTTTAGAAATTGATGACAACGGAAATAATAATATTTTAATTAGTAGAGCAAGAGGAAGTAGAGCAATTCTTAACATTCCATTTGACTCGCTATCTTTACCTCAATATTCTGTTATACGCTCTGCTAATCTATCGCTTTTCCAACCTGGAGACTCACTGGATAATTTTTCAGTACGAATGGACCCTCTTAAGTTCTTACCGGATTCTAGTTCATCAATATTTAACGCTGACCCATATGAAAACTTAGGTCTGTATTTTTCTTCTGCTAAAGTAGCCTCTAATAAATTACAAATATCATTAAAATCATACTTTCAGTCTATTTTAATGACTGACTCACTTACAAATGTTGGCCTAAAGTTTTCTGCAAGTACAACTAATGATCTATTTGAAAGTGTCAATTTTGATCTAAGCCATGTTAACAATAAGTTAGAGATATTCTATGTTTCTCCTTAAATATGTTTTTAGACTAATCTTTTTTATTTCATTATGTTTCTCACAAGGGCCTTTTAATAGTTATGGAATAGGTGATCTGCAAGGTTGGAATTCTGCTTCAGCTGGTGGTTCAAGTTCCCTTGGGCTTGTTTCATCTTACAGGCAAAATATTAGTCTATCTAATCCAACGACTTGGCCTAATCTAAAATATACTTTTTTATCTCTATCATATAGTGGATTTGAATCTGCGCTTAAAAATAACTCCAAGAATGGATATTCAAATTTACAATCTGCGCAGTTAATCATTCCGATAAAAAATAAATATGCTATAGGTATTGAGCTTCATCCTTATTCATATCAAAAAATAGACATGAGTGATTCTTTGGGTAATGACTTAATTGCTTTTGAAGATACTTTAGATTTACAAAAACAATTTGTTCAGGCTGGTGGAGTAATGGCTTTTGATATATCTGCATCGACCTCTATTTTTTCGCGTACTAACCTGGCTTTGACATTTCAACTTCTTTTTGGGTCATCAAGGCAGAGCAAAAATTTATTAGTTGATGAAATCCCATATGCTATATCATCTAGACTTAATTACTCGGGCGTAAATACCATATTATTTCTAAAACATTACGCTTTTGGTTATGACTTCTTTCTCAGATCTCAATTTGCATTTAAACCACTAGAGGCGGTTCAAACAAAATTATATCCATACTTTGATACAAATAAAAATGGATATCATGATTTTTCATACGATTATTTAAATCCTGGATATGATTTTCCTAACCCTAATGATGTTCCAGGTCCAGAGCAAAGTAGGATTTCAAACATTCATGAGCCCTTATCTTTTAGTTTTGGAGTATCAAACACAATTTACCAAAGATTTCAGGTTTCGTTTGAATACCAAAAAATTAAAGAAAATGCGTCTTACAGCAACCAAATACCAAACGGGTTTAATAAGCGTATTATTGAAAATGATAAAATATCATTTGGAGCTATATGGTATCCTAATAAACAATCTTTTAAATTTTTAGATAACCTTACGTTACGCTCTGGATTATTTTTTAATAATTTTGCTACTGATGAATTGTCTGATGATAGCACAATAAGAATTAAAAGTAAAAACAGTGTAACTGAATTTGGATACTCTATAGGATTTGGATATAAATTTAAAGCTGTAGGAAACCAGATAGATTTTGCTTACAGCTCAAGTTTAAAAAGTTTCGAAGCATCTGACTATAGTGAAGAACGGTTAAGAGGGTTTCAGATTGGTATTAGTATCGCAGATATATGGTTTATTAAAAGGAGACAAAGATAATATGCAGTTATTATTAAACAGATTCTTAATTATTATTGGTTTTATTTTTATATTTTCAATGTGTGTTCCTCCACAAGATGGTTCTGGGGGTGATTTCGCTAAAGAAAAAGCACGTTTAGATTCACTGAGAGATGTAAGATGTCCTAGATTAATGAGCAGTGCTGCTGAGTATTATAGAAATCGTGACTGGAAACAGACTATAAGGGTATATAGCGAAATTACTGATCTCAGTTGCGATGAGTGGAATGCAGTATATGCCCCACCAGAAGAGATATATCAATATTATTCATTTGCCTATACACAAATTGGAAGATTTGATAGTGCAGAGTTTGTTTTACTTGATGGACTTCAAAAAATTCCACAAAATGTTCAGCTTAGGAAACAATTAGCATATGCCTACAAAAGACAGGGAAAAACTGATAAAGAGATTATTGAGTACGAGAGACTAGTAGATATTGCACCGAATGATATAAGTATTCTTAATGACCTAGCTAAGATTTATAAAGATCAAGGTAATTATGATGATCAAATCATTATCCTTAAAAAAATACTTAAAATAGATGATACAAATGATGTCGCTCAAAGTGAGCTAGCTGTAGCGTATGAAAGTAGTGGTAAAAACCCTCTTGAGGTGTATGAGAAACGTTATATGGATAACCTCGATAATATTAGTTATGGTCTAGATTATTCTGAAAGGTTAATAAAGGCCGATAGAGTAAACGAAGCTAAGGATATTTTGAAAAGACTTATTTCAAAAGATCCTACCAGTAAGCTTGCATATCAAAAGCTTGGTAAAGTATGTTGGGAAACTGATGACTTAGATGAGGCATCTTTTGCTTATGAGTCATTATTTAAAATTGACCCCAGAGATGGTAGGGTGGCGATAAATATATCAGATATTTACATTGATTCTGAAAACTACGGTAAAGCACTTCGTTGGGCCGATAAATCTATCAATCTCATTGACAATAGCGGCAATGGGTATGGGCAGAAAGGCAAAGTATACTATAAAGCTTGGGAGTCTTTGAAGAAAAATCCTCTAACTGTTGACGATAAAATTGTCGCAAAATTAGCTTATGATAATTTTGTTAAAGCTGAGAAAATGAGCTATCGAGGATTTAATAGACTCAAATATCTAAAAGATAACGCAAAAGATTTACTGTATGGTAAAGCTCAGTGGTTTATGGCAGAAAATAAAGTAAAAAGATCTGGGGTAATACGAACAACTACTGCACCTTATGATTGGGTAACAGATACCTTAGCACCTGAAAGTAATTGGAAGAAATAAATGTCATACATTGAAAAAGTTGATCCTGAATTATATGAAATAATTAA
>JAYPIC010000105.1:0-337 GCA_038127595.1 bacterium
TTAAAAGAACTGCAGAAATTAATAAATGGACTGTAACTGGCTCTTTTGATGGTTATCTTGTTCCAAAAGATGAAAATGCTTCTTTTGGAGAAATTTTAGAGTATGAGACAGTCTTTGATATCAAATATAAGCTTACAGAAAATATACTTTTATATAATCTTGGGCAGTTTAACAAGTTGCAGGGGCAGCAATTTTATAAAGCTAAAATCGGTTTAGAGTTTAAGCTTTAGACCCTAAATAGAACTCATAACCGATGTTATAAGTTTATCAACTTTTAATCCGACAGCATCTAAGTTTTTATTTTCCAAAACTGATAATAGGTTTGAAGCTTTTAGTG
>JAYPIC010000105.1:347-1510 GCA_038127595.1 bacterium
TAACAAATCATAAATGTCATCATTATAATAAGTGATATCACAAGAATTATGATAAATTCCATCATATATTGTTAATTTTATATCGGGGTTAATATCTTTTAACTGATTATAAATTTTCTCTGATCTACTTGCTGGGTGCACATCATCCTCAGATCCATGAAAAAGCCATATTGGAAGCTTTTTTAAATTTTCAAAATTATCAAAATCAGCACCGCCACATACAGATATCATAGCGGTAAACAGATCTGGTCGCTTATTTGCAAGAGCAATAGAACCATAGCCACCCATACTCATTCCGGTTAAGTAGATACGCGATTTATCGACTTTGTATGTTTGCGTTACTATTTCTACTAAATTTATTAAAGAATTTGTCATTTCTGGTCTGGACCACCACTCAAAAAGTGGACATTGAGGAGCTACAGTAATAAAAGGAAACTTTTTATTATTTTTAATTAGTTTTGGAATCCCATGCGTTTCAACTAAATCTAGATCATTACCCCTCTCTCCAACACCGTGCAGAAAGAAAATAATTGGAAAATTTGCATTGCTCAATTCATATCCTTCAGGTAAATATGTCCTGAAAGAAATTTCGTAGGGCAAATTAACATCCGTTTTGATAATATCATCCATTATTTGGTTATCATTCATAGGTTATTTCTATTTAATTAAGTTTATTTTTTTTGATTTTATTCTTGTTCCGAATCGAATGACTACTAAATAAGTACCAGAACTGATAATGTTGCCATTATCATCATCACCGCTCCATGTAACAACATGTTTTCCTCTAGACATTAGACTTCCAACGAGGTTTTTAATCCATTTACCATTTGTATCAAAAATTTCAATTATCACATGCCCCCTCTTTTCAAGTGAATAATCTATTTTAATAGTATTATTAAATGGATTTGGATAAGCGCTCTCAATTTTAAAATCCATTGGGCTCATTTGGTTTGAATTTTCCAATGAAAGTTCTTCAGCACTTTGATTCATTGAAATATTAAACATACCACTGAGAATACCATTATCTTCATTAAGTGAAATAATCAGATCTCCATGATTAGAAGCAAAATCATCTGAAATTAAACTATCATTATCAAAATAGCATTGAGTGACTAATTCAGTCCCTGATGGCGTCGTTATTTTATAATGAAAATGCCTTGGTC
>JAYPIC010000105.1:1520-4810 GCA_038127595.1 bacterium
CCTTGGTCTTCCTGGATAATAACCTGGTAGTATTGATTCAAATGAATAATTACCATTTTCGTCAGTAACCATAATACCCCTTAGGTTATAGTCATCATTATCGGAATTGCCAGAATCGCAATTTTGAAAAATGGTATAACATCCTTGATCATTTGCATGCCAAACATCCACTAAAGCATTTGCTATTGGAGTAGAACAGTCATCAGCAGTAACAATACCGCTAATTCTAATTCTAGACCCTGGTTCATCAGAATTTGCAAGTACAGTCCTTGATGGATGTCCATTAGACCAATAAGGACCAAGCATATCAGATTGTGTTGGCTCACAGTTTCTCTGGTCATTTAATCCATAAAGACTAAATCCACTACCTATGAGGCAAAGAGTGCCTTTTAAAAATGTCCGCCTTTTTAATTGTAAATTATTTTTTTCCATCTTTTTTTCAATCAGTTGGATATAAAGAACTATTTATCATCAATTGAATTTTCGAAATATTCATTATCGATCTGTTCTTGTAATTTCTTTGCTTCCTCATCAGATAATCTCCTACCATCTACTTCCCAATATATAGTATCTCCATCAACTACAAGCCTCCTTTTCTTTTTAGAAAAATTGGGCACTTTATTATTTAATAAAAAGCATTTTCATAACAGTAGATGATGAACTAGTTCTCAACTGATAAAAATATTGACCAGTAGTAATTAGTGCACCACTTTTGTCCCTACCATTCCAATTAAGGTAGTGAGTTCCAATATTTTTCTTTCCCTTAAAAAGACTAATCATATGCGTACCATTCATATCATAAATATCAATAGAGACAAATTCATTTTTATATAGAGAAAAACTTATAATGGTACTAGGATTGAACGGGTTAGGATAATTTTGATGCAAAATATATTTTTTAGGAGACAAACGAGGATCTATGGTTAAAAAATTACCAGCACCTTCATCTATCCACTGAGCAATAAGATCTATCTGTGTTTGAGATAATGGCACATTGGGTGGCATACTACCCGCAGTAAACTGTGGTAAAATAAGTCTTTGGTACAAAAGACTATTTGCATGATCACCAGCAACAATGGCAGGTCCAGTCCAACCACCATTCATTACACCATCATAAGATGTTAAATCCAAGGTAGCACTTCCACCAGGCGTATGACACGAAACGCAATTAGTGTTAAATATTGATTGAATTTGTGACTGATAGTCAACTTGTGCATGCGCAATAATAATAAGAGCAAATAAAAATGTAAAATGTCTCACGCAGAAATTTAAATCAAATATCTAATATTTGTAAAAATCCAAAATGTGTTATTTTTCAAATAAAAAACCCTGCCGAAGCAGGGTTTTTTTACAACGTATTTATACTTTAAATATCAAAACGGTCAAGGTTCATGACCTTATCCCATGCGAGCACAAAATCATCAACAAACTTTCTTTTAGCATCACTACTACCATATACCTCAGCCAAAGATCTTAGTTCAGAATTAGAGCCGAAAATCAGATCAGCCCTTGATGCAGTCCATACTTTCTCGCCAGTTTTTCTATCGAAGCCATTAAACATTTCAGTAGTATTTGCCTGTGGTTTCCACTCATATCTCATGTCTAATAAATTAACGAAAAAGTCATTGGACAGGGCGCCAGGCTTTTTGGTAAGAACTCCAGTATTAGAATTATCATAATTAGTATTTAACATCCTCATTCCACCTACTAAAACTGTCATTTCAGGCGCTGTTAAGTTTAGTAACTGTGCTTTATCAACTAAAAGTTCTTCTGTGGTATATATATATTTTGTCCTGACATAATTTCTAAACCCATCAGCAATCGGTTCCAAAACTCCCATTGATTCTATATCTGTCTGCTCTTGCCTAGCATCCATGCGCCCTGCAACGAAGGGAACTTTAACATTATAGCCTGCCAAATTAGATGCTTTTTCTATACCAACACAGCCGCCTAATACAATAAGATCTGCAAGAGATATTTTTTTGCTCTTGAATCGAGAATTAAAATCATTTTGGATCTTACCATAAACTTTTAAAACCTTATCAAGTTCCTTTGGTTTATTGACTTCCCAATCTTTTTGAGGAGCTAGCCTTATCCTTGATCCATTAGCGCCTCCTCTGTTATCTGAACCTCTAAATGTACTAGCAGAAGCCCAAGCAGTTGATACTAATTCAGACGTAGATAATCCAGAACCGGAGATAGAATTTTTTAGTGCATCTATATCCTCACTTGTTACTAATCTATGATTTCTTTTTGGAACTGGATCTTGCCATATAAAGTCCTCTTTTGGTGCCTCAGGTCCCAAATAAGTCGTTCTTGGACCCATATCTCTATGCGTTAGCTTAAACCATGCTCTGGCAAAAGCATCATCAAATTTTTTAGGATTTTCGTAAAAGTCCCTTGAAATTTTTTCATAGATCGGATCGAATCGCAATGAAAGATCTGTAGTTAACATAGTTGGTCTATGCTTTTTCTTTGAATCAAATGCGTCAGGGAAAATAGCATCACTATCTTTTGCTACCCACTGCTTGGCACCAGCTGGGCTTTCAGTTAACTCCCATTCGTTTTCAAATATCATCTTAAAATACGTATGACTCCATTGTGTAGGAGTTGGCGTCCATATAACTTCTAGCCCTGAAGTAATTGCATCCGGACCTTTTCCAGATTTATATTTACTTTTCCAACCAAAACCTTGCTCTTCAATACTAGCAGCCTCTGGTTCAGGGCCGACATTAGATGCTTTGCCTGCTCCATGTGTTTTTCCAAGAGTATGGCCTCCTGCAATCAAAGCGACTGTCTCTGCATCATTCATACCCATTCTTCCAAATGTTTCCCTTATATCCTTGGCGGCAGCTACGGGATCTGGGTTACCATTAGGACCTTCAGGATTTACATAGATCAGACCCATTTGAACAGCAGCTAAAGGTTTTTCAAGATCACGATTCTTTGAATACCTTTCATCATCTAACCATTTTTCCTCAGAACCCCAATAAATACTTCCAGCTGGTTCCCAAACATCTTTTCTTCCACCTGCGAAGCCAAGAGTTTTAAATCCCATTGATTCTAGAGCTACATTACCTGTAAGTATCATTAAATCTGCCCAAGAAATTTTGTTTCCATATTTTTGTTTTACTGGCCAGATCAATCTTCTAGCTTTATCCAAATTTGCATTATCAGGCCAGCTATTTTGTGGCGCAAATCTGTGTTGACCTTCTCTTGTTCCACCTCTTCCATCTCCAGTTCTATATGTTCCAGCACTATGCCATGCCATTCGAATGAATAGGCCTCCA
>JAYPIC010000106.1:0-4715 GCA_038127595.1 bacterium
ATTTAGATCTCTAGCCTATTCAGCTGATGGAGCTTATGTTAACAGGCCAGATAAAGATTTGCCAGGGTACTTTATAGGTTACATGGGTACACAGGTTGATAAGTCAATGGAAGCCATAGAGACGTACTTGGAATTATTTAAAAACATCCCTATCAAAGAAAGTAGAATCTCAACAATTAAGGATGGTTTAACACAATCAATTAATACAAGAAAGCCTGGATGGAGGAGTCAGGGCTCCTATGTACACAATGCATTAAAACAGGGTTATGATAAGGATCCTAATATTATGGATTATAATAATTATAAAAATGTCAGTTTTGATGACATAATTAAATTTCATAATGACAATATTAAAAAAGACCCAATTGTCATTACAATTTTAACAGATAAATCAAAAATCAATATCGATAAAATTCTTGATTATGGTGAGTTAATAGAACTGGAAAAAAAGAATATTTTTAATTAAGATATAATAGAACACAAAAGGGAAAAGAATGATTGATGAAACTGATTTAAAAATTCTTCGGTTGCTACAAGATGATGGCAGAGAAACTGCTAGTAAAATCGCAGAAAAATTAGATCTGACTGTTCCAACAATTACTGAAAGAATTAAAAAGTTGCAAGAATCGTCTGTAGTAAAAGGCTTTCAAGCAATTATAGATGCTAAATCTGTCTCTTTAGATGTCTCCGCTGTTATAACTGTGGTAGCATCAACTTCTGCTAACTATAAAGTAGTTATAGATAAAGCTGTAGCTTGTCCTGAGGTAATACAATGCTTCGCAACTACTGGTGTAGGTTCACTCTTATTATGGGTTTCAACTAAAAACGTTCAATCCTTAGAAGAGCTGCTTAGGCGCATTCAAAGTTGGCCAGATGTCACAAGAACGGAAACTCAGATTATCTTATCTTCTTACAAAGATTTACCCAAGCTTCCTATATAAATTCATTCATTGATAAAATTCTTATTTTTTAAGGAAAATTATATATTTTTCTAAAAAAATATTTATTTTAGCAGTATTTTTTAATAAATTAAGATAGAGTTATTTTAGACTCAGAAAGAATACAATATGAAAGTTGATAAAACAGATAAACAAATTCTTGCAATACTTCAAAAAGATGGAAGGGTTTCTGCTAGCAATATTGCAACAGAACTTGATATATCTATTCCAACTGTAACCGATAGGATAAAGAAATTGCAAGATTCTGGAATAATAAAAGGTATACATGCGGTACTAGATCCAAAGCCATTAGGCTTAGATGTAGCTGCAATTATTACTCTAATATCAGAATCTTCATTTCATTATAAAGAAGTAACTGAAGCTGCTGAAAAAATGCCAGAAGTTCTTCAATGTCTTACAACAACTGGTAAAGGTTCTCATATGCTATTCATTGTCACTCGTAATTCAGCATCGCTTGAAGATTTACTTCGGACAATTCAAAGTTGGCCAGGTGTTCAAAGAACAGAAACACAGCTTATTTTATCTGATTATAAAATGATTCAAAAAATAACGGATTTAACTACAATTTAAAATATTAGGAGATAATAAGTGAGTAAAATAAAAGCAGAATATATTTGGATGGATGGGGCAGAGCCTACGCAAAAACTTCGATCAAAAACTAAAGTAATGAATGGTCCTGTTAACTCTATTGATGACTTACCTCTTTGGGGTTTTGATGGATCAAGTACTAACCAGGCAGCTGGCGATGATAGTGATTGTATGCTAAAGCCAGTATATAAAGTTCCAGATCCAATTAGGGGCGGAGATGATATCTTAGTTATGTGCGAAGTTATGAACGCAGATGGTTCTGTTCATAAAACAAATACCAGAGCAAATTTGAGAAGTGTTGCTGAAAAATTTGCTAGCGAAGAATCTTGGTTTGGTATAGAACAAGAGTATACATTATTTGAAGGGCGTAATCCGTTGGGTTGGCCAGAAGGTGGATACCCAGCTCCACAAGGCCCATTTTACTGTGGTGTGGGTGCTGACGAAGTGTTTGGTCGTGAAATAGTTGAAGAACATATGCAATTATGTTTAGATGCTGGCTTAGAAGTTTCTGGTATTAATGCTGAAGTAATGCCAGGGCAATGGGAATATCAGATTGGTCCACTTGGACCGTTAGATGTTGCCGACCAAATGTGGATTTCTAGGTGGCTATTATACCGTATTTCTGAAGAATACGGCGTGAGTGCAACCTTGCATCCTAAGCCTGTTAAAGGTGATTGGAATGGTGCTGGCGCACATACAAATTTTAGCACTAAATCTATGCGCGAGCCTGGTGGAATTGACGTAATTAATGCTGCTTGTGAAAAGTTAAGTAAAAAGCACACTGAGCACATTGATGTTTATGGTGTAGATAACGAACAGAGACTCACAGGTTTACATGAAACTTGCAGCATAAATGAGTTTAGGTATGGAGTTAGTGATCGTGGAGCATCTATAAGAATTCCAATGCAAACGTCCAATGATGGTTATGGTTATTTGGAAGATAGAAGGCCATCAGCAAATATGGACCCTTACAAGGTTTGTGCTATTCTTATAGAAACTACTTGTAGCTAATGAAATAAGGTAAATTGCTTTGGTGGAGATGTCTTTAGTACTCTTCACCAAAGCAATTTAAATGGTTTTTTTCTTGATGAATAGATTTATTGCTTCAAGATATCCTTCTTTGCCTTTACCTTTAATTTGTTTTTTACAAACATCTTCAATAACTGATATTTTTCTAAAATTTTCCCTCTCGCTTATATTACTTAAATGGACTTCAATAGTGGGGATCTCTATTGAAGAAATAGCATCTCTAATTGCGTAAGAGTAGTGAGTATATGCTCCAGGGTTAATTATAATTCCTACTATTTGATTATCTATTGCCCAATGCAATTTATCAATTATGTCTCCTTCACTATTGGATTGAAACCATATTAAATCCACTATTGAATTTTTAATATTTTCAGATACCCAATTAATAATTTGATCCAAACTTTCTTTGCCATATACACTAACTTCTCTTTTCCCAATTAAATTAAGATTGGGTCCATTTATGATTAATAATTTCATATTATAAATTTTTGATAGAATCTAAGATAAGTTGATCTTGGATATTATTTGTAATATCTGCTGAGCCAATATTTTTTAACGTAACGAAATTTAATTTACCTTTTATGTATTTTTTATCTCTCTTTACAAAAGTAAGAAGTTCTTTATGGTCTAGTTTATTTAATTTTGGCAGTGGTAAGGATCTTATAGTTTCATTTAAAAAATTGTATTCATTTTGACTAATTTTTTTAAGTTTGAATGAGATGTATGAAGCTGAAAGCATTCCGTAAGCTACAGCTTCGCCATGTTTTATTTTATTAAACCCATATTTTAATTCTAAAGCATGCCCTACTGTATGACCAAAATTTAAAATTGCTCTAATACCATTATCTTTCTCATCTTCAGATACAATTTCTGCTTTTAGCTTACAGCAGATCTCTATTGCTTTCTTAAACGGAAAATTTGATAAATCTTTAATCCAGTCCGAAACATTATTAAAAAAATCTATATCTAAAATCGCTCCATACTTTATTATTTCACCTAAACCAGAAATAACTTCTTCCTTAGGTAAGGTATTTAGAAGATTTTGATCAATAAATACTCCTTTTGGTTGATAGATAGTTCCAACTAAGTTTTTGCCTTGGGGAATATTTATACCTGTTTTTCCACCTATAGAGGAATCAACCATTGACAGGAGAGTTGTTGGTACTTGAAAGTAATTTATCCCTCTCATAAATGTTGACGCAATGAAACCTGAGACATCACCTACTACACCGCCGCCTAGAGCAATGATAATTGATTTTCTATCGCATTCAAAATCAATCATTTGCTCGATGGCTCTATTATATTCATTAATGCTTTTAGCGGCTTCGCCATTTGGTAAAGTAATATTAAAACAATTAAAATTATTTAGTTTCAGTTTCTGCTCAAGCTTGTATCCAAATAACTCCATTATTTTATGCTGAGAGATGATTACCCACTTTTGATTTTCATTATACTCAGATAATAATAATGGAAGTTCTTTGATAATACCAGGTTTGATATTTATATCATAAGAACGTTGTTTAAGCTTAACAGTATATTTTTTCAATTTTTAATTTCTTTATAATTAATTCACAAACTTTTTTGACTGATCTTCTATCCGTGATTATAGTAGTATTTGCGGCAGAGGTGTATAGTGTTTTTCTCTTGTTATATATATTTATTAAAGTCTCTTTTAAATCATCATTATCAAGCAGTGGCCTATTATTTTTATTCAACAATCTTTCCTCAAGAGTTGGGATTGAGCTTTTTAAGTAAATTGTGTATCCACTAGTTCTCAAAAATTCTCTGTTTTTTTTATTAAGTACAATACCTCCACCACAAGAAACTACAGCCAATTTCCTTTTTCTTAATAAATATTTACTTTCTATTTCTCTAAAATAATTTTCGCCTTTTTTCTCAAAAATTTCTTTAATTGATAATTTTTCATCTTTTTCAATTTCCTTATCAATATCAATATTTGAAAATTGAAGCTTTTTTGCTAAAAGTTTACCAACAGATGATTTACCACTACCCATCATCCCAATGAGATAAAAAATCATTAATATTTTGCAGATACTTCTATATGCTTGAGTAATTGTTTCATTGAATCTCCACCAAATTTTTCTAATACTACATCAGCTAAAACAATACACATCATGC
>JAYPIC010000107.1:0-4378 GCA_038127595.1 bacterium
GCCTAGACATAACCGAACTGCAAAAATCAATTGAAAGTAGTAGGCGTACACTATTTAGCGAGCGACAGAAAAGAATTCATCCATTAAAAGATGATAAAATCCTCACAGATTGGAATGGTCTAATGATTGCATCTATGGCTAGGGCCGGCAGGGTATTAGATAAACAAAATTATATTGATACTGCTAAAAGATCAGCTGAATTCATATTAAATAATTTGACGAACAAAGGACGATTACTCAAAAGATTTCGGAATGGTAAAGCGGGTCTTCAGCCTCACATAGACGATTATTCATTTTTTGTTTGGGGACTTATTGAGCTATATGAGGCTACATATGAAGTTCGTTTTTTAGAAAAAGCTGTGGAATTATCCAATATTATGGTTGAAGATTTTATGGATAATGATAATGGAGGATTTTTTATTGGTCCAAAAGATGGAGAAAAATTAATTGTTAGAGCAAAAGATAGTTATGATGGTGCCATTCCATCTGGAAATGCAGTCGCGGCACTGAATTTCATTCGACTAAGCAAGTTTACTGGAATCTCTAAATGGGAAAAAATAGCATTTAATATTTTTAAAGCATTTTCAAACAAGATAAATCAAGTTCCATCAGCACATACATTTATGTTGTCCGCAAATATGTTTGGAACTGAAAGTCCTAAAGAAGTTGTTATAGTAGCAAATGAAACATATTCAGAAATAAAAAGTACTATTTTAGAACTTCAAAAAAATTACAATCCTCATACAGTCTACCTTTTCAAATCAATGAAAGAACAATCAAAACTAAATCAGATAGCTCCTTGGACAGAAACTCATATACCTATTGGTGATAAATTAACATTTTATGTCTGTGAAAACTTTGCATGCAAAATGCCTACAATAGATATTAAAACAGCTAAAAAATACCTAAAATAAAAACTGAAATATATTTTTTCTAATTTTATAATTTAGTTATACATTGCGCATCTGTATATGAAGAATCTTGCACTACACTGGAAAATAATTATTGGTCTTGTTCTTGGCCTCATTTATGGGGTTTTTAGCGCATCGAATGGCTGGGGGACATTTACGACAAATTGGATTGCACCTTTTGGTACAGTTTTCATTAATCTGCTCAAGCTTATCGCTGTTCCTTTAGTATTTGCATCTTTGGTGACTGGTGTCGCTTCGCTTTCGGATACAAAAAAACTTTCCAGAATTGGTGGTAAAACAATCATGATTTACCTATCAACAACAATCATCTCTGTTTTTATAGGGCTTATACTTGTCAATTCATTGCAACCAGGAAGTCAAATTCCTGACACGATGAAAACAGAACTGCAAAATACATACAAAAAAAACCTTGATGCAAAAACAGATAATGCTGAAAAAGTTAAAAAAAGAGGACCATTGAAACCGTTTGTTGATATGGTCCCAAGCAATGTGATATCATCTGCCTCCAACAACAGAAATATGTTGCAAATTGTTTTTGTAGCTATTTTAGTTGGCATTGCTTTAATTCAAATACCAAGCAAAAAATCAAAGGTATTTTTAGACTTTTTTGAGGGTCTTAATGAAGTAGTCCTTAAAGTAATTGATATTATTATGTTGATGGCTCCTGTAGGAGTATTTTCATTAATTGCCCAGACAATAAACAAAGTTGTAGGAAATAATCTTAGCCAAGTAATTGAATTATTAGGAGCCCTTGGTTTTTACATGTTCACCCTCACCTTAGGTCTCATATTACATGTTGCAATTACATATTTATCTCTTCTAAAGTTTTACACTAAAATGCCAATACAAACATTTTTGCAAGGAATCTCACCTGCGCAGCTTTTAGCATTTTCTACGAGCTCTAGCGGCGCGACCTTACCTATAACCATGGAAAGGTGCGAAGAAAAACTTGGTGTATCAGAAGAAGTATCTTCGTTTGTCTTACCTTTAGGTGCTACGATTAATATGGATGGCACTGCACAATACCAAGCTGTTGCAGCTGTTTTTATTTCACAAGCATTAGGTATGGATTTAAGTATATCAGATCAAATCACAATCATACTTACTACTGTGTTAGCGTCTATAGGTACAGCTGCCGTTCCGGCAGCTGGAATTATAATGTTAATAATTATACTTGAATCGGTTGGAGTACCAAGCGCTGGAGTTGCACTAATTTTAGGGGTGGACCGAATCTTGGATATGGTTAGAACAACCGTTAATGTGACAGGTGATGCAGCTGTTGCTGTATCCGTTGCTGCAAGTGAAAACCAGTTAAAAACATTTGATAAATAATGTTTTTTAGTAACGATTATGAGGAATAAGTTCTAGGATAAATAAAAAAAATAATTTGGGCGGGTTCTGTTAATTCCGGATCGACAATAACATCTATAGGAGGCTGTACTTCGTTTTCAAAAAACAGGCCTTTTTAAAAGAAATTTTAAATCAAGGAAGTTTGCTGAAAACGAGAGGCCACCACCGTTCTTTAAACTAAGAAGGGTCCTGAAAACTGCCTGCCCAAAAAAATAGAAAAAGATGGAAAAAAAGAATAATAATAAAAGAAATAGAATTCCAAGAGGGTACCTCCCTGAAGATTCTGACAGGCGCTTGGAGTGGCTAAAAGATAAACATAATTTTGAATTAGAAGATTTACCTGGTAATGAACCAGAAGATTTGAAAGGAATAATTGAAAATCATATTGGTTTCATGAAAATTCCTATGGCCATAGCAGGTCCTGCTGTTATAGATGGTCAATACGCAAAAGGTGAATTCCCCATCCCACTTTGTACAATTGAAGGTAGTTTAGCAGCCTCAATGAATCGTGGGCTATATGCTTCATCATTATGTGGTGGCATGAAAGTAAAGCATTTTAGACAAGAGCTATCTAGGTCTCCTATTTTTATTTTTGATGATTTAAAGAAGAGCATTGAGTTTCAAGGCTGGATAACTGAACACAATGATGAAATTATTAAAGCTGCTCAATCTACCACAAAGTATGGTAAGGTACTACGTATAGACCAACATGCTATTCAAAATTATGTTCTACTGGATTTCATTCTTGATACCGGAAATGCAGCTGGACAAAATATGGTAACGCTTGCAACGAATGTTGCTTGTGAATACATACGTCAAGAAACTGGACATAAATTTTTCTTGGACTCTAACTTAGCTAGTGATAAAAAAGCTTCTTCAAGAAATATGATTCTTGGAAGAGGTCATGGAGTAATTGCAGAAACACATATATCTAAATCTGTAATGTCTAGAGTATTAAATGTTGACCCAGACTTTGTAATTGAAAACTGGACCTATTTCCCAATTGTATCTGCAATGGCTGGTACTTTAGGTAATGCAATTCATGCATCTAATGCCTTAACAGCAATTTATTTAGCTACTGGGCAGGATACTGCATGTGTAGCTGAAAATTCTGTGGGACATTTCACAGTTGAAAAAGTAGATGATGGAATCACTTGGCGATTAACTCTACCATCTATGACCGTAGGTACTGTTGGTGGTGGAACAAGACTTAATCAGCAACAACAAAACCTAAAACTTCTAGGTTGTGATTCTGGTGAGCATTCATCCAGAAAATTAGCAGAAATTATAGCCGCAGCTGCTCTTGGTCTTGAAATATCCCTTGGTTCTGCGATAATGTCTCACACTTGGACTAGTGCACATATGAAATACGGTAGAAAATAAGTAAAATTCTCAATGAACATACTTGATAACCCCAAGTATTCTCATCTATTAAAGCGTCAACCTTTTTACCATCGAATTGGCAAAACGTTACTTTATAATTGGGCGAGATTTATATTTTCATGGTATACTCCTCTTAAAGTCTATGGCACAGAAAATATTCCTGACGAATCATTTATTTTCTCAAGTAACCATAATGCACATCTAGATGTCATTTCATTATCTTTAGCAGCAAAAAAAAACTTTAATGACATTGGTATGCTTGCTGCTAAGGACTATTGGTTTGATAATTCTTTCAGAAGAAATATCATGAAGCCAGTGATGAACCTAATACCAATTGGTCGTAGATCAAGCGAGGGTAGAGATATAAGCTTTGATGACACATTAGAACTTTCAAAGGGATTTATGAATGTCAATAAACGTTGTATAATTATATTCCCTGAGGGCACTCGAGGGGAACCTGATGTGTTGATACGATTTAAAAAAGGTCCTGCCAGGTTAGCTATTGGAACAGGAGAAAAAATTTTACCTGCTGTCATAACTGGAACAGGACTACTTTGGCCAAAAGGAAAAATTATTTTTAAACCAGGGAAGATTAATGTTTACATTCTACCACCTCTTGACCCAAATTCATTTTTGATAAGAGATAATAAAAACGATATAGATTTATTTAAATCTGCAGAAGCAATGACCAATGCACTAGAAAAGAAAATTAA
>JAYPIC010000108.1:0-4374 GCA_038127595.1 bacterium
GTCTATGACGACAAGTTTTAAATCAAATGTATCAGCTATACCTTCTAAAATATATCTATCCGTTGGAAAATTAGCAGCATCTGTAATTATAGTTTTTCTATCTGGATTTAATTTTATAACCGCTGAGCAAAGTTGATAAAAATTAACTGAAGTGGTATCACAAACAAGGACCTCTCCCGTTTTGGCTCCAAGAACATTCTCTGCAAGCAAATCACCGCTCATCTGAGCTTCATTAATCCAATTTTCCCATCCATTTACTAATTGATCTCCCCACTCATTTAGCATGAAGTCATTAATATCCGTAATGGTTTCTTTCGGAAGCCTACCAAGTGAATTACCATCTAAATAAATTAAACTACTGTCATGAATGTAAAATTCTTTTATAAAAGTAGAAATATTGTCTAGTTGATCAAGGTTTTTTATTTGGGCTAAATCAATTGGCATGTTCTATTAATGATTTGAAATTTTATTAGATATCTAGTTTAATTCAAACTATGGTTAATATCCAAATAAGGGGAAATTTGATTGATATTGAAATGATATCAATTTCAAAATACAATTTTGATAATTTTTCAACAAGAAAATTTTCTAATGACCATATAAAAGATTTTTTAAGTAATTCTTCGGATTGTACAACAATTTATAAAAGCACTTTACCAATAATTGAACAAAATTCTGAGTTGCAGGTAACCTCTTTTGAAAATGACAATTATTACGATGATGGTTATACTTTTCTTAGATCAAATCTCAACGATATCAGTAGTAAAGAAGTTACTCTAAAAATATCGCTAGGTGTGGAGAGAAAAAAATATATAATTATACTTCTCAAATATGGGTATGGCGCAGCATTTGAGACCGAATTAATGGATTTAGATTACCGAAACTTTGAAAATAATGAACTACAAAATAGTTCAACTAAACTTTTTGACGGAGCAAATAGGGTAATTACATCAATGAAATTAAATCATCTACCTTTAGAAGATTTAAAAAGAAGTAAATACGATATTGTTAGTGAACAAATTATGTTTTTTGAGAAGAATTCAAATAGTGGTGAAATTTACTTATCCGACAGTTTGGAGGATCAAGGGGATATTGTGTTAGTAAGCGGTGATAATTTAAGTGGTAAGAAAAATTAAACGGGCGGTATATTCTGTAACCGCCCGCTTAATAGTAAAGGGAATTAATTTACTTGGAGCTATCCATTGTAGCACCAATCCATATGGCTACGCCAAAAGCTGTTTTGTTAACTAGATCAGCAATATTGTAGATAATATTTACTGTACCAAAGTCAGTAGTTTCACTACCAGACATGTATCCTAGAAAGTATCCAATTGGGTAAATTGCCCAACCAATAGTTACAATGTATCTAAGCGTATTAAATGCAAACTGACCACCAGCATTTTTACTACCTTCACTTAATTTCGCAGCTTCTCCAGCAAAGATCTCATAAATAATGTAAATCCAGCCAGCCATACCAATAATAAAACCAAGTGTAACATCCATTAATCCAGCTTCACCGAGGTAACCAAATACCAACATTACTAGTGAGGCACCCAATAATCTCCAAAATAACATACTTGTTACAGCTGTTACAGCTGCTAAAATTAGGTAAAACTCTACTATTTGCAATGGTACAGTGACTAGCCAGTCAATGTAACGAAATACCGTAGTTACTTCTCCTTGAAGGTGAGCCTCTCTCATATAGAGGTAATGCCAGAAAGCAATACCAGTTACAAGACCGGCAACAGTCATGGATGTTCTCCATTTACCTGCAACATCTGATCTTTCTATGAAAAAGAATACGGTTGATGCCAACATTATTGATGTAGCTAACCAAAAAGTCATTCCAACGTAGTCGTTTTCAGCTAACAGTGTCATTGAAGCGATCATATTTACTCCTCTTTATTTAATTAAAACGCTTATAACGCTCAATAGCATCAAGGTGCTATTTAACTTCGTAACAATTATAATCACCGGCAATACAATAAGTCAAAAAAACAATAAATGTGGACACAGTCTTCATATTAATCAGAATTTCCTTCTCTAAATTCTATTGAGATTAATTCTCGAAAGGTAATTAAAATTATAGTTTGGCACAATAAAAATCTTAACCAATGTTAAGGAAATAGTTTTAAGATAGTTTGAATTTAAAAAAAGTTTATAAGTTTCATTTATAAATATCAGGGATTTTCCTTTTTGACATGAAAAATTTTATTTTTTTAATTAGAAGTGAGTTTCAAATCAATTTTTTATTATTTGCCCTACTGATCCTTTTCTTTTCATGCGAAAACAATGATCAAAAAAGTGCAGAGATTACTCCAGATATCATTGATAGTTCTGTGGTAATGCAAAACGGCTTGTTAACTGTTAGTGGGAATAAAATAGTAAATAAAAATAACGAGCCGGTTAGTTTTGCAGGCAATAGTTTTTTTTGGAGTAACGACAACTGGGGTGGTGAGCGATTTTATAATTCCTCCACCGTTAGGTGGCTAAAGACTGATTGGAATGCTAAAATCGTCAGAGCGGCCATGGGTGTTGAAGATCCTGGAGGTTACTTAGATAATCAGCAATCTAACAAAGAAAGACTTAAAACTGTTGTCGATGCAGCTATTGATGAAGGAATTTATGTAATAATAGATTGGCACTCTCACAATGCTGAAGATCATCTAGAGGAGGCAAAAATATTTTTTCAAGAAATGGCACAAACATATGGAGAATATGAAAACATCATCTATGAGATCTATAATGAACCGTTAAATGTTTCTTGGTCCGAGGTTGTAAAGCCGTATGCTCATGAGGTCATTCAAACCATTAGATCTATAGACCCTGATAATTTAATCATCGTAGGATCACCTGAATGGTCGCAGCGTGTTGACCTTGTTTCTGAGGATCCTATAACTACTTTTGATAATATTGCTTACACTCTTCATTTTTATACAGTACATCATCAAGAATGGTTAAGAGAAAGGGCTACATCTGCTTTAAACAACGGTATACCTCTTTTTGTAACAGAATGGGGTTCTATTGGATACAGTATCATTGATTCTGAAGCAAACAAATGGATGAATTGGTGCCATTTAAATAAAATTAGTCATGTTAATTGGGCTGTTAATGATAAGGAGGAAGAGTGGTCAATAGTAAAACCAGGTGCTAGCATAACTGGAAATTGGCAAGAGTCAGATTTGACTGAAGCAGGAAAACTTGCAAAAAATATAATCTCTAATTGGCCTGACTAAATTCCCTCCACCAACGATGTTTAATTTTATTTTCATCATTTAATACCAAAATTTGCCCAATTTCTGGAATCATAAAATCTTGATTTAACTTTTTTGCCTCCTCTGATACAATCTCTGGTGGCTCTATCCAACTGTGAGAAGCGAGAGTGAAAGCTCCCCAATGTATTGGAATGAGGTATTTAGTATTTAAATCTAGAGCAGCATTTATAGCCTGCTTTGGAAACATATGAGAAAATTTCCATGCTTTATTATATTGTCCACAATCAATTAATGAAAAATCAAAAGGGCCATGTTCTTGCCCTATTTTCTTAAAATGCGCTCCATAACCACTATCACCACTAAAATATATTTTACCTCTATTGGATTTTATTGCCCATGAGCTCCAAAGTGTACTGTTTCTGTTCAATGGGCCCCTTCCAGAAAAATGTCTAGCTGGCAAACAAACAAATTCAATATCATTGTAATCAAAAGACTCATTCCAATTAAGTTCAATTATTGATCCACTCTGCACTTCCCAACTTTTTAAATGATTTCCAATTCCATGTGGAACAATAAAATTTTTAACTCTACTCTTAATTTTCTTAATCGTAGGATAATCTAAGTGATCGTAATGATCATGGGAAAAAACTACAAAGTCAATTACTTCTAATTCGTCAATATCAAATGCTATTTTAGAACTATATCTTTTCAGCGAAGGTAGCGGTACCGGAGCAGCATGGCTTCCAAGCATAGGGTCAAGCAGTATTACTGAACCGCTAATATTAATGAGAAATGCCGAATGACCTAACCATACCATTTTAACTTGTTCGATATTGTCTTTTACAAATGATTCTATATCTACGTTTAGTGGTATAATCTCTTTGATTGGCACCCTATTAAGGTCTGTTTTAAAAAAATCCCAAAAACTCATTTCATCAGTAAATAATGCAGTGGGTTCATTATTTTTAAACTCACCGTTTTCAAAATTTTTAAAACTAGAAAAAAACTGCCTTTGAGATCTACTTGGGTTAGATCCAAATTGAGGACTAATATTTATGAAAAGAGTAGTTACAACCAGTAATGTAAGCAAAGCGTATAGTATTATTTTTAAAACTTTCATGTAAATGTATTAGAAATATGTAAGAGTAAGTTTTAAAAA
>JAYPIC010000109.1:0-4276 GCA_038127595.1 bacterium
TAATTTATCTAAGGCATCATTTTGTTCATCTGTTATAGTAATAATTATTCCTCCTCGAGCTTTTACTTCTTCAATATTGGATAAAATTTTGGCAAATGTATCATCTTGAGGCGCAATGAACACTACAGGCATATCTTTATCTATTAGAGCTATAGGTCCATGCTTCATCTCTGCAGCTGGGTAACCTTCAGCATGGATATATGAAATTTCTTTTAATTTTAGGGCACCTTCCAATGCTACAGGGAAATTGACACCCCTACCTAGGTAAAGATAATTATCTGCCTTATAAGTAGAATTTGCCACCTTTTTAATTTTATCAATTCCATTTAAAATCTCTGATACATCCTCATCAATCTTTTTTAGGGATTTAATTAGATCTTTACCTCGGTCTAAAGAAACGCCTTTTTTTCTACCGATCTTAAGAGCCAGCATAATTAAAACAGTCACCTGGGCGGTAAATGCCTTTGTAGATGCAACACCAATCTCGGGACCAGCATGAGTGAATATTCCAGCATCAGTTTCTCTGGCTATTGTGCTTCCAACAACATTACAAATTCCCAATGTTAATGCACCAGATTCTTTTGATTTTTTTATTGCCGCTAATGTATCAGCTGTTTCTCCAGACTGGCTGATAGCAATTAAAATAGTGTTTGCATCTATTATTGCATTGCGATATCTAAATTCAGATGCGTATTCTACGTGTACTGGTACTTTAGCATATTCCTCGATTAAATGCTTTCCAATTAAGCCTGCATGCCATGATGTTCCACAAGCTGTAATGTATATTCTTGATGCTGTCAAAATACTTGGAATATGGTCATTAATTCCTCCTAACATAGAAGTACCATCATCAAGGTTTAGCCTTCCTCGAAGTGTATCACTAATTGAATGCTTTTGATCATGAATTTCCTTTAGCATAAAATGAGGAAACTCTCCTTTTTCAATCTCTTCAATCGTTAGGTCGATTTTTGTCAAAGTTTTGGTTACTATTTCCTTTGAAATGATATTTGAAATTGAATATTCAGACCCCTTGACAATTACAAACTCACCATCATCTAAATAAATTACATTGCGTGTATATTCAATAATAGGAGAAGCATCGCTTGCAAATAAGAATTCATCATCTCCTACTCCAAAAACAAGTGGACTACCCATTCTCGCAGCAACTAAAGTATTCGGTTCATCAGAACACATTGCGACTATACCATAAGCACCTACCACTTCTTGAAGCGCTGCTTTCACAGCATCTTTAAAATCTAAATCTCCTTCACCTTTATAATATAATTCCGAAATTAATTGTACTAACACCTCAGAGTCTGTTTCACTTTTAAAAACAACTCCTCTGCCTTCAAGTGTTTTCTTTATCGAATCATAATTTTCAATTATACCATTGTGAACTAATGCAATTTTTCCAGTTTTATCTAGGTGAGGATGTGCATTTGTATCGTTTGGAGCTCCATGAGTAGCCCAGCGAGTATGTGCTATTCCACAAGTACCTTGAATCAACTTAGACGACACTTTATCAAATAGGTCAGATACCTTCCCTGCTTTTTTTATAGAACTAAGACTCTTCCCATCTAGTAAAGCCAAGCCAGCTGAATCGTAACCGCGGGACTCTAGCCTGCGAAGACCTTTAATTAAAATTGGAACTGGATCTTGATGACCTATATAACTGACTATTCCACACATAAATATTTTACCTAATTAAAAAATTTTGAGTATACACGTTCATTTTGATTCTTATAATAATGATCTTTCAAAGTTGTCTCATGATCAAAGCCTACTTTTTCATAGAAAATATGAGCATCCACATTGTCCTCATGGGTAAGCAAATAAAGCTTCCTGATGCTTTCTCCCATGTTTTTGTACCATTTATCAGCATCTTTAATTAGCTCACTGATAAGTCCTTTACCAACACCCTTACCTCGTGCTCTTGATAGTAAACATATCCTATCAAGCTCAAAAAGACCATGCCTTGGAAGCCCATGAGAAAGCCATGTAACAAGACCAATTATAACATCATCTTGTAGTGCAACAATATAATGAAAGTCTTTTTCCATTTCTGATATAAATGCTTCTGAAGCCTCATTAGCATCTTTCATATTATAAAAATCTATTAAGACTGAACTAACTTGATCAGCATCTTTTAGATTTGCTTTTCGATATTTTATAATATTTTTACCCATTTTACTTTCCATATAAAGGCCAAGAATGTATTGATAATTATTGCATTATATAAGAGTTTATTTTGTCAGTTTTATAAATACAACAGATGTTAATTTGTTAGGAATTAGATTTTTATCTAATTACTATTAATTAAGTACAAACTGATAAAATATATTTCATTGATAATAATGATAATTATAGATATTTAAACCGATGACTAAAAATACTTTTAATATTAATTGGCTTAAAAAAACTCTTGGCCCAGGTATACTATTTGCATCAACGGCTATTGGTGTTTCTCACCTTGTTCAATCTACTAGAGCTGGTGCCAATTATGGGTTTGGCTTTTTAATTTTTATAATAATAGCAAATCTATTTAAATATCCTTTTTTTGAATTTGCATCAAGATATTCCAATGTTACAGGAAAAAGCATCATAGAAGGATATAAATCATTGGGGAAATGGGTTTTGTTGTCCTATTTACTAATAACTCTCATTTCGATGTTTTTTATTACATCTGCTGTAGGTGCAGTAACTGCAGGGTTTCTACAAAATTTATTTCAGACTAGTGAGCTAGGTATTTTAAATCACCTAGCTTTATTTTTAGTTTGCGGCTCTATACTTACATTTGGAAAATACAGCTCACTAGATTCATTGATAAAAATAATTGGATTTGTCTTATTACTATCTACTCTCATAGCCTTCTTACTTGTTCTTATAAAAGGTCCAGTAAGTGATAATTTATTTCCTGATGTGAAATATATTAAAAGTGATATTCTATTTATTATTGCTCTTATGGGATGGATGCCTACGGCGGTTGATCTAAGTTCCTGGAATAGTCTATGGACTTTAGAAAGAATTAAACAAACAAACTTTAAACCCACTTTAAATCAAACTATTTTTGAATTTAATATCGGCTATTTATCATCAGCTTTTTTATCTATATGCTTTTTGACACTAGGTGCTTATTTAATGTATGGGACTGAAAATGATTTCTCAAATAGTAGTGCAATTTTTGCAAACCAAGTGATAACGCTTTACACTCAATCAATTGGATCTTGGAGTTACCTAATCATATCAATCTCTGGCTTCAGTATTATGTTTGGTACTTGTATTGCTGTTTTAGATGGATACGCTAGGAGTGCGAAAGAATGTTTCAGACTTACATTTCAAAGAGAAAATAAAATTCCTTACTACACTATTATTACATGGGCAATAATATTGGGATCTTTAATTATAATTTCTTTATTTGGCTCAAGGATTAAGAGTTTAGTTGATTTGGCCACAACAATTTCATTTATGATAGCACCTTTTGTGGCCTTTGCAAATTACAAACTAGTAACTTCTCCATATGTTGGAAAAGAAAATTCTCCAAAAATATGGCTAGAATACTTAGCTATTGGGGGAATGATTTATTTAGTTGGGTTTGGTATGTTATTCTTATATGCAAGATCAGCTTTATAAAATAGAAATATAATTTGTCGTACCAGGGACGTTAACAGGTACGCCTCCAGTAATAATGAATTTTTCATCAGAATTAATAGCTTTCATTTCTAAAAGCTTTTGTTTTGCAATTTCAGGCATTTCATCAGCGGAGCTATATTCATTTATAAGTACAGGAATTACACCCCAGATAATTGATAATTCTCTAAATGTGGTTTTTAAAGTAGTCATTGCATAAACGCTTGCCGCAGGTCTAAAACTAGAGACCATTCTAGCAGTACCTCCACTTTGAGTCATTGTTACAATTGAATTTAAATCAAGGTCTTTTGCAATGGTACATGCCGCATGGCTAATTCCACCAGCAATACTATCTACAGTATCTTCACCAATAGTTCGGCTATAATATCTTAATGTTTTTTCTGTTTCATTAATAACATCAGATAGTACTTCGATAACGCCAGCTGGAAATTTACCCATCGCTGTCTCTCCAGTAACCATTAAAGCATCAGCTCCATCTAAAATAGAATTTGCAATATCACTTACCTCAGCACGTGTAGGAACGGGGTTTTCAATCATTGAATCAAGCATTTGGGTTGCAATAACAACCGGTTTACCATATAATTTTGCTTTCTTGATTATATTTGAGTTAAATCCACCACATAAACCT
>JAYPIC010000110.1:0-4100 GCA_038127595.1 bacterium
AAATGGAAATGATACCTCACTGAACATTAACTCTGAATATGAAATAAGAAGAATACTTCATAAAAAATTTTTATATAGTTCCGCATTTATCATTGAAACAAATTCAAAGCATAATAATGAAGATGATTTTACGTTGAAAGGTGCTGGATGGGGTCATGGTGCAGGTCTATGTCAAATTGGGGCATTGGGAATGTCTTTGGCTGGCAAAACAACGGAAGAAATTGTTTTTCATTATTACAAAAAAACTAAACTAAAGGATATCTATGAGTGAATCAATAACATTACATTGGATTGATTGGTCGATTATTATTTCATATATATTATTTTCGCTTGGCGTAGGCATTTATTTTTCAAAAAGAGCAGCTTCAAGCACTGAAGAATATTTCCTATCCGGTAGGTCACTGCCTTGGTGGATCGTAGGTACCTCTATGGTTGCAACGACCTTTGCTGCTGATACTCCTTTAGCCATTACAGAATTTGTTAGAGGGCCAGGTATTTGGCAAAATTGGTTTTGGTGGAATTTATTAATGGGCTCCCTACTAAGTGTTTTTCTTTTCTCTAGACTTTGGAGAAGAGCAGAAATTCTAACAGATAATGAACTTCTTGAACTTCGTTACAGTGGAAAACCTGCGGCCTTTCTTAGAGCCTTTAAAGCAGGATATTTTGCCATTCTATACAATTTTATTGTAATGGGTTGGGTTATAAATGCGATGGCCTCTGTGGTATCTGTCATGCTTAATATGGATAAATGGACCGCTGTTTGGTTGTGCGTTGTTATTGCTTTGGTCTATGCGATACTATCAGGATTTTGGGGCGTAGTTGTGACCGATTTAGTTCAATTTGTAATTGCGATGTTTGGATCAATTGCGTTAGCAATAATCGCATTGAATTATGTTGGCGGGATGGAGGTTTTGTTATCAAAATTAAATGAACTTCTTGGATCAGATGTTTTAACTGACAACACATTAAAATTCATTCCACCAATACCAGATACTGGCGTAGCAACACAAACATTTTGGGAATCCCCATTTTCCAAATTTTTAATCTTTATTTCCGTCATGTGGTGGTCACATCATGGTACAGATGGTGGAGGATATATCATACAGCGAATGTCCTCCGCAAAAAATGAAAGACACGCACTCCTAGCTACTTTGTGGTTTAACATTGCACATTATGCTCTTCGCGTATGGCCTTGGATTATTGTAGCAGTGGTTTCTATAGTGATGTTCCCTATCATCCCTTCAGAGTACTCAGAATTAGGAGTGAAAGCAGGTTATCCACTAGTAATGAATACGCTCCTAGGCCCTGGTCTTAAGGGTATTCTTATCGTTTCTTTTCTAGCAGCGTTCATGTCTACAATTGATACGCACTTGAACTGGGGTGTTTCATATTTAATTAATGACATATATAAACGATTTTTCAAACCTAATGAAAGTGAGAGACATTATGTCTTAGTAGGAAAAATAATGACTGTTATATTGATGATTCTTGCTGCTTTTACTGCACTTAAAATGCAAAGTATATCTAAGGCATGGGAGTTTATTTTTGCAATGGGTGCCGGTATTGGTCTTGTATTAATCCTCCGATGGTTTTGGTGGAGGGTAAATGCATGGAGTGAAATTACCGCGCTAGCTACTTCGATCGTTATTACAATATCTTTTGAGATAATTGCCTATTTTCAAACAATTAATAACAATCTAGAATACTCATTATTCGGATCCGCTCCCTCAATTTTTGGCATGTCTCTTCAAGTTCATCACAAATTGATGATCATCGTTCCCATAGCTATAATTGCATGGGTTACAGTTACCTTTTTTACTGAGCCTGAGCCAATGACTAAACTTGAATCATTTTACAAAAGGGTACAACCTGGTGGATGGTGGGGGCCAGTAACTTCCTCTTTTGATCATACTCTGCAGCCTGTAACAAAAGGTATATTCATTTTGTGGCTTGCAGGTGTGATGATGATCTATGGATTTACTTTTGGCATTGGAAACTTAATTTTTCAAAATTACAGTGCATCAGTAATTCTGTTTGGATTTGCTGGAATAGGGTCATACCTTGTTTGGAATAGAAATATTTCGAAATTAACCTAGATACATTATGTCAAAGCCAAGAAGAATTTTATCTATTGATATTTTTAGAGGTATAACTATTGCAATGATGATAATAGTTAATAATCCAGGTAGTTGGGCATTTGTATATGCTCCATTGAGACATGCAAAATGGCATGGCTGTACGCCTACAGATCTAGTTTTTCCATTCTTTCTCTTTATTGTTGGTGCAGCGATGAGGTTTGCATTTGTAAGATGGCATTCTTTCGCATCAAAAGATTTTTATAAGCATGTTTTTTTTAGAACATTGTCTATTTTTTTAGCAGGTATATTCATTCATGCTTTTCCATTTATTCAACAAGATTGGGACTGGAGTAGTTTTAGAATAATGGGCGTTCTCCAGCGAATTGCTCTAGCCTATGGCATTGCAGCAATCATGGTAATACACTTGGATCTAAAAAAAATATTTATCTCTGCTTTAGGTATCTTAATTGCATACTGGGGTGTTTTGTGGATTGGTGGAGGGGAGGATCCTTACAGTCTTGAGCATAATTTAATTCGAAAGATTGATATTTTTCTCTTGGGTGAAAGCCACCTTTACGGAGGGACTGGAATTCAATTTGATCCTGAAGGGTTACTAAGCACCATACCTTCGGTTGTAACTGTTTTGATTGGATATTTAGTAGGTTCAATGCTTCACACTACTAAGGATTTTTTGGATAATGTAAAAAGGATGTCTACTTTTGGAATTGGTCTTATAATAGTTGGAATAATATGGGGACTTCTATTCCCAATCAATAAACAGCTATGGACCAGCTCTTATGTTTTATTTACTGGCGGTATTGCTACACTTTTCTTATCTGCATTGTGTTATATGATTGATATCAAAAAATGGAAAAAACCATTATGGGTTTTTCAGATATTTGGAACGAATTCCATATTTCTTTTTGTATTATCTGGACTATGGACAAAAATAATTTTAAGATTAAGATTTGACCTTGAAGGTCAGTCAATATCAGGATATGGATATCTTTATAAAACTTTGTTTGTGCCCATAGGCGGAGATATGTTTGGTTCTTTCTTATTTGCTTTTGCTCACCTAGTTGGGTTCTGGTTAATCTTACTATGGCTATATAGAAAAAAGATATTTATAAACCTATAATGAGAATAATATTTTTTATTAGCCTGATTTTTTTTGTTAGCCAAAAAGTTCACTCTCAAGATAACCATCAATATTTAACAAAGCGACCCTATGCTGTAGTACTTGGTACTACCCAGGATGGTGGATATCCACATGCTGGTTGCGAAAAATTGTGTTGCAAAGAGGCATGGTTATCTGACAGCTTAGGTAAAATGGTTGCTTGCATTGCAATCATTGATCCAAGAACAGGTCTAGCTTGGATGATAGATGCAACTCCTGATTTCGCAAAACAATACCACATAATTACAAAAAAACATAAAGCTAGACTAGCAGGAATATTTTTGACTCATGCTCACATAGGTCATTACTCTGGCCTAATGCAATTGGGCAAAGAGGTAATGGGAGCAAAAAATGTTGTTGTTTATGCTATGCCAAAAATGAAAAAATATCTTGAAGAAAATGGTCCATGGAATCAACTAGTAAAACTTAAAAACATTAAACTTTTTCCTATAAAGGACAAAGAGGAAGTTTTGCTGGCTAGAGACCTCATAATTGAGCCTTTTCTGGTGCCACATAGAGATGAATTCTCTGAAACAGTCGGTTACAATATTATTGGCCCTAATGAATCGATGCTATACATACCTGACATAGACAAATGGGAAAAATGGGAGCATGATATTTTATTTTGGATCGAATCCAATTCATATGCTCTTTTGGATGGAACTTTCTACTATGATGACGAAGTGCCAAATAGGAATATGAGTGAAATACCGCATCCTTTGATCATTGAAAGTATGAATTATTTTAGCAGACTTTTAAAACGGGACCAAAGAAAGATATTTTTCATCCATATGAACCACACAAATCCTTCATTATTAGAGAAATCAGCTGCATCTAGAAGTATT
>JAYPIC010000111.1:0-4064 GCA_038127595.1 bacterium
AAAAAGATCTGTCCTACATTGGCACTCAGCTACCAATGTATAATTTAGAAACCAAAATTATAGGAAATGAATCATGGATGGATATAGATATTCTATCACAAGATATCATTGGACCACACCTCCAAGGTTTAACTGTTTTAAGTTCAGAATATCCTAAGTTTGGCATGGCAGAATCCTCAGACCTAGATAGAATATTTTCAATGGGATATGATCATAGCTATTTTATTAATTCATTAATAAAAATAAGTTCCAATTCAAGAATAAGATATAAAAACTTATTAAAAGAAAGTGACCTGTTCATGGGTGCATCTTCCTTAATTGAACTAAGTGGGCCCAATAAAAATGAAAATCGAATTGTTAGGGTTCTTGAATATAAAAGAAATAAAATGGGGACTATTGGGTACTTTAATGGAAAGACCTTAGTAGAAAATTAATCATCGGTAAATTAGACAATAAATATTGGGACGATCTTAGCTTCTCATTTGAAATTCCAAAGATAAAGATCTGTTTTTCTAATAAGCGAAAAAATATAGCATCAAGATCTGATTTAGAAACTTTTTGTGATGATATTGGTCTTGACCCTTTTAAGCTTATTACTATTAATCAAACACATTCATCAAATGTAATTTCAGCAAACTTCCCAGGCAATTATGATTGTTACGATGGTATACTGAATTTTGGTGGTAAATTAGTTTGTTCAATAAAAGTTGCAGACTGTCTTCCAATATATTTTGTAAATAGTGTTTCAAAGACACTTGGACTTTTACATGCAGGATGGAGAGGCTTATCTTTGGGGATTATAAAAAAATATTTAGATATGGTTAATAAGGAGGTAAACAATCATTTAAATACTTACGCTTTAATTGGCCCCTCCATACAGGATTGTTGTTTTAGGGTGCAAGAAGATGTAATAAACCACTTTGATTCAAAATTCTACTCAAAGGTTGATGCTAAACATTTCAAAGTTAATTTACAAAAATGGGCATTGAATCAAATTTTAGATTCTAATATTAAAGTGGAAAATGTATTTATTAGTAAAAATTGTACTTTTTGTAATAAATCTAAATACCATTCATATAGAAGAGATGCTAGAAATGCAGGAAGGATGTATGCAATGATTGGATGGGAGGAATAATGAATATTCTAGAAATTATTATTTTAGGGATAATTCAGGGTATAACTGAATTTCTTCCTATTAGCAGCTCGGGTCATCTAGTCATTGCACAAAACATACTAGGTATAAAATCACCTGGTAATACATTAGAAGTGCTTTTCCATTTTGGTACGTTGATGAGTGTAGTATATGTTTTTTTTGAGGATCTGAAACAAATATTATTAACAATGAATGAAAAAAATAATCAGTCGTTTATATTTTATATAATAATTGCAACATTACCTGCCGTCTTTTCAGGATTACTTTTAAAAGATTATTTTTTAAAAATATTTGATAATGTCCATTTAGTTGGGTTTGCTTTATGTTCAACTGGATTTATTTTAATTTTATCAAAAAGATTCAAAAATAATCAAAAAGCAATTACATTTTCTTCATCTATTGCAGTAGGGATCGCGCAGGCTATAGCAATTATACCTGGCATTTCTAGATCTGGTTCAACTATTTCTATGTGTATGTATTTGGGTATCCCTCCAAAAGAGGCAGCTAGGTTTTCTTTTTTACTATCAATACCAGTGATTTTAGGAGCAAGTATTTTAGGCTTTCTAGAAGTAGAATCTAATAATACATTCAACTATTTGACTTTGACAGTAGCTATTACAACCTCATTTGTTACAGGAGTTTTATCATTGAAAATTTTATTAAAAATATTGGAAACTGGTAGATTTTATTTTTTTGGTTTTTACTGTTTGATTGCCGGAGTTAGTACAATATTTATTTAGAAATGAAAATTCTCATCAATTATTATGAATGATTTAAAAAAAACTATTTCAAAAATAAATAATGGCGTAATTGATAAAATATATTTTCTTAAAGGTGAAGATCAATTTCTTCAAAACTTTTTCATTGATAAGCTTTTCTCAAATATTTTTTCAGATACTCAAGGGTTTAAGAAATTTTTTACTACAAATGAATTTTCTGGTAAGGAAATAATTGATTCAATTTTGTCTATTGATCTATTTGTATCTAAAAAGTTATTTATTATCAAAGACCCTCAAAAAATAAAAGGCAAGCCTTTAGATGAATTATTGAAGTATTGTAATAATCCATCAGATAATCATGTTTTAGTATTAATTAATGATAATTTTTCAGATTCTGATTCATTTTCAAAAAAAATGTCTAAAAGTATTTTAAAGTTAAATGTTTCTACTCCCTTTCATGGCGAATTATTAAAGTGGGCAAAATTTTTCACCA
Source organism: bacterium (assembly GCA_038127595.1). GTDB lineage: Bacteria > Fidelibacterota > Marinisomatia > Marinisomatales > UBA1611 > TMED80. The sequence goes on from JAYPIC010000111.1 coordinate 2,366, forward strand.
AAGAAAATGGGAAAACTATATCAACGGAATTGCTAAATGAAATAGTTGAGAATTGTGGTGATTCATTATATAATATAAAAAATGAAATCGATAAAATCTGTTTAATGACCGGCGATGAGGAGATAAAAAAGGATTATATCAACTCTGAAACTACTTTTTTACGCGGCAGGAAAAGGTGGGAACTAATGAATTCTATTGGAATTAGAGATTTAGAAAAATCGATCAAATTAGCTAAATCGATAATCAATAGTTCCGAGAGTATGGTTTCAATGATTTTCCCATTGATGACTTTTTTTCAAGAGATACTGTTTCTTAAAATGAATGATGGAACTTTTATTAAACCGAATAGTTATATACCATTATCACCTTCTATTCAAAACAACCTTGGTGATTTTTCAAGGTATTATAGAAGAGATGAAATTGAATTAGCGATAAGAAAATTAAAAGAAATTGAAATTAAACAAAAAACTTCAAACATCGATGATGAAACAGAGTTCATCAATTTTTTATACAATGCAATTGGATAACTCCCCAAAAAGATTCATTTATTCAGATGAGCAATTAATGTCGCTTTTTCAAGGTGGCGATGAAAATGCATATATAGAGTTAGTAAATAGATATAAAGATAAGCTAATTAATTTTATTTTTAATTATTTAGGTGATTTGGAATCATCAGAAGATGTTGTCCAAGAGACTATGATTAAATTATATCAGAAGAAGCACTATTATAAAGAAATAGCAAAATTTTCAACATGGCTTTACACAATAGCAAAAAATTTAGCCAATACAGAATTACGAAAAAGAAAGCAAAGAAAAACAACTCTATTAAGTCAATTTAGTAAAGACGATAAAACCTATGATTTGCCAAGTAATGACCCTGAACCAGGTCAAGAGATCCAGACTGATATAGTAAATAAAATCATTAGGGATGCTGTTGATCAATTATCTGAAAAGTTTAAAATAGTTATTGTGCTTAGGGACATCCAGGGGCTCTCATATGAAGATATCAGTGAAATTATAAATGTGCCAATAGGTACAGTAAAATCAAGGATCAATAGAGCGCGTTTACAGCTTCAAGTGGAGCTAAAGCATTTAAAAAAATAGGAGTATCTATAGAAATGAATCGTTATGAATTTGAAAATTTAATCTCAGATTATTTAGATGGTGAACTTTCATTTAGTAAAAGAAAAGAATTTGAATCTTATTTGGAAGAGAATGAAGATGCAAAATTATTGTTTATTAGGGTTAAAAACACATTAAACGATATGAAAAATGCAGAAAAAATCTCGACCACTGACAATTTTAATTCAAAATTATTATCAAAAATCAAGGATAAAGCGCCATTAATGCCTAATGACAGGAGTAATATTTTTGGGTTATCGCCACTATATGCTTCAATTTTTTCAAGTTTGTGTTTAGTAGTTATTTTTATCAGCTATTCATTGATTGTCCCAAAACCTACTTCTAATTCAAATCTTGAATATAGTTTGGTCCCAATTGATAAATCGCAAAAAGTTGCTCAGTCACAGATAGTAAAAAATAATACTAGTTTTACAGACAACGATAAGTCAGATTCATTAGATGTGAATACAAAAGAATATAAACCAAATAAAGACAATAAAATTAAGTTTGTTAACTATTAGATAATGTTGTATACCTGTTTTTAAATCAATCAAAAGCTTGGTAAATTCATCATTAT
>JAYPIC010000112.1:0-4064 GCA_038127595.1 bacterium
TGTCATATTACCCTAAGGAAGCTAACCCTTTATATGAGAGGTACTCAACTAGAGCTGTGGCCCACACGCTAAATGTATATTCAAAATATACATTTGATTATCCTTACCCCGTTGCAATTTCTGTTGAAGCAGCTAATGGAATGGAATACCCTATGATTTGTTTTAATTATGGTAGGCCCCAAAAAGATGGTACTTATTCTGAAAGGATTAAATATGGAATGATAAGTGTAATCATACATGAGGTTGGACACAATTACTTCCCTATGATCGTGAATTCGGATGAACGGCAATGGACATGGATGGATGAGGGGTTAAACTCATACCTACAGTTTTTGGCGGAACAAGAATGGGACAGAGATTACCCAAGCAGACGTGGCCCAGCTAAAAATATTGTGAATTATATGAAAAGTGATAAAGAAAATCTTATGCCGATAATGACCAATTCTGAATCAATCTACCAATTTGGTAATAATGCTTATGGCAAACCTGCTACGGCTTTGAACATCTTAAGAGAAACTATCGTAGGTAGAGAATTATTTGATTTTGCATTTAAAGAATATTCAAAAACATGGATGTTCAAACACCCGACGCCAAGTGATTTTTTCAGAATTCTTGAAAATGCTAGCGCTGTAGATTTAGATTGGTTTTGGCGAGGATGGTTTTATTCAACAGACCCTGTTGATATTTCAATTGATGAGGTAAAATGGTATACCTTAGATACTAGAAACCCAGAAGTCGAATTTCCTCTAAAAAAACTAGATGAAGAAAATGAACCTACTCAATCTTGGGAAGAAAAAAACCGTATAGAAATCCAAGAAACACTCGTTGAAATAGATGAAGAGGCAAATGATTTTTATAATAAATACGATCCTTATGAAGTCACAATATTGGATATGGACGATTTTATTAAATACAGAGATAGTTCTGTAGTAGAACCTCAGGAAAAAAGAATTTATAATTCAAACTTAAACTACTATGAAATAAAATTTTCTAATGTTGGAGGACTTGTTATGCCAATAATACTTGAACTTCAGTATGAAGACTCCACTAATTATATCATCAGAATAACTGCATAAATATGGAGAAAAAATAGAGATCAAATAACAAAAGTATTTTCAACAAAAAAACTTGTAAAATCTTTCAACCTAGACCCCCAACTTGAAACAGCAGATATAAACCTCATAAATAATAATTGGCCTAGAAAAACGATAAAATCAAAATTTGAACTTTATAAAAATAAAAAAAATAACAGATGGAAAAACTTTAAAGAAAATAAAATGCAGCGATATAACAGATTAAAAAAGATGGAGAAATCAACAAAAGAGTGACGTTCTAGCTAGAATGATATTCCTGTATAGATTTTACTTTTATTTTATTTTTTGTTCGTATTGCATATAATACCGCATCTGCAGCTGAAAGGGTAGTGATGGCCATAATACTTTTTTGAATACAAGCTTTTCCTATGGCCTCTTCATCATATCTAGATTGCGCACCCAGCGGTGTATTAATTACAAGATCTATTTCATTATTTTTAATACGATCAACTATGTTTGGCCTTCCTTCTCCTACCTTATACACCGTCTCTGCTAACATGCCATTTTTAATTAGTTCTTTAGCGGTGCCTTCTGTTGCAACAATATTAAAACCAAGTTCTTTAAATGCCCTAGCAATAGAAATTATTTTAAATTTATCTTCATTATTAACAGAAATAAAAACCAAGCCAGATTCAGGCAATTTTATTCCAGCACTAAGAGTTGCCTTATAAAAAGACAGCCCAAAATTTTCAGAGATCCCCATTACTTCGCCAGTTGATTTCATTTCCGGACTTAAAAAAATTGATTCTGCAGGGAATTTATTAAAAGGAAGTACAGCTTCTTTTATTGAAACGTGATTTATACTGTCCCACCTTGGCAAATTGTAATTTTTTAATTTTTGACCAACAGATAATTGAGCAGCAATTTTTGCTAAAGGAACATTGGTGGATTTACTAACAAATGGGGTTGTCCTACTTGCTCTAGGATTTACCTCAAGCACATATAACATATCATCTTTATATGCGAATTGTATATTGATGAGTCCAATGACATTTAATTCAACTGCAAGCATAGTTGTTATTTCTTCAATTTCAATCATTGTACTAGATTTAATCTGATATGGCGGCAAAACACAAGCAGAATCACCAGAATGGATTCCAGCTTCCTCAATGTGTTGCATTATTGCACCAATATAAACTTCTTCTCCATCGCAAAGCGCATCGACATCAAACTCAAAAGCATTCTCTAAAAATTGATCAATTAAAATTGGATGGCCCTTAGTAACATCAGCTGACCTAGATATATAATCAATTAACTGATCTTGAGAATAGACAATTTCCATAGCTCTGCCTCCAAGAACATAACTTGGTCTGGCAAGCACAGGATATCCGATATTATCAGCAACAGAAACGACTTCATCTAAACTCTTACCGGTGCCAAAAGTAGGACATGCTATGTTTAAATTTTTTAAAATTTTCCCAAACTTTTCTCTGTCCTCTGCTACATCAATATTTACTGGAGATGTCCCAATGATTGGCGCGCCAGAATTAGAAAGATGATTAGAGATTTTTAAGGGAGTTTGTCCACCAAATTGAACAAGAACCCCTTCGGGTTTTTCAAAATCAATTATGTTCATTACGTCCTCATAAGTAACCGGCTCAAAATAGAGACGATCAACCAAATCAAAATCAGTACTAACAGTTTCAGGGTTGCAGTTAATCATAATAGTTTTATAGCCTAATTCTTTGAGCCCAAAAACTGCCTGAACGCAACAGTAATCAAACTCTATACCTTGACCTATTCTATTTGGTCCACCTCCAAGAATAATTACTTTTTTACCTTCAATAGGCTGAATTTCATTTACATGGTCATAGGTAGAATAACAATAAGGTGTTTTTGCTTCAAACTCAGCTGAACACGTATCAACCAATTTATATGAGGGTAAAATATTTTCTTTGATTCTTGTTTTTCTGATTTTTTCTGCGTCTGAGCGAGTATTTCTAGCTATTTGTGCATCTGAAAAACCTTTACTTTTTAATTGATATAGCTTTTCTTCATAATCTTGTTCAGATAACATTTTTATTTGATTTAAAAACCATATGTCGATCTTCGTAATTTTGAATACTTCTTCAATCGTTTTCCCTGATAAAAAAGCTTCCCTTATTTTTAATAGTCTAAATGCTGTTGCAAATCTTAAACTTGTTAAATCGAAAGATCGTGCTCTGATTAAGTCTGGGTCTTCTTCGAATGCCCATTTAGGCTCTAGCCCATCAACTCCCACTTCTAAAGATCTAAATGCTTTTTGAAGCGACTCTCTAAATGTTCTACCGATAGCCATCACCTCTCCAACACTTTGCATTTGGACACCTAAATGACCAGATGCGGAGGGAAATTTTTCAAAATCAAATCGAGGTACTTTAGTAACTATATAATCTATTGTTGGCTCATAAGCAGCCAAGGTTTTCCCAGTGATATCATTAGGCAACTCGTCTAAAGTATAGCCAACCGCGAGCTTTGCAGCAACTTTTGCAATGGGAAACCCTGTAGCTTTAGAAGCAAGAGCAGACGACCTGCTTACCCTTGGATTCATCTCAATAATGATCATTCTACCACTTGCTGGGTCTACAGCAAATTGAACGTTTGATCCACCTGTTTCTACGCCAATAGTTCGTAAACATTTGATTGCCCAATTACGCATTTTTTGAAATTCTTTATCCGATAAAGTCATCGCAGGCGCTACTGTGATAGAGTCCCCAGTATGAACACCCATAGGATCAATGTTTTCAATAGAACAAATAATTATAACATTATCAGACTTATCTCTTACAACTTCTAATTCATATTCTTTCCATCCAATTAAAGACTCTTCAATTAAAATTTCGCTAATAGGACTTGAAGTCAAACCTTTTTCAACAAGTTCTTGAAATTCTTCAAAATTATAAGCTACTGAGCCGCCCGTTCCTCCCAAAGTAAATGAAGGTCTTATAATTACTGGAAAATTAATTGTATCAATTAGCTCTTTAGCTTCTT
>JAYPIC010000113.1:0-3741 GCA_038127595.1 bacterium
ATTTGGTTACCCTGAATGGATGTTTTCTAGATATGTTGGCGAATATTGGGATTCTTTTTACTATTGGTGGTACGATAAAGAAATGGATAGTACATTGAAAGAGGCTGTTGAAAAGGGTAACTCCCTTCCTTTGAAGCCCATTGATATGAAATATTGGCCAGACTATCTATCAAAAAATTCTTAATACAGTACGTCCTATTTTTAATTAAATGGTAAACTATTTTGTAAGAAGGCTGCTGTTGATGATACCAACTTTTCTTGGTTCAACAGTATTGGTCTTCACGATTCTGCAAATGGCGCCTGGTGGGCCAATAGAGCAGATGATGTTAGAGCTTCAAATGGGTGGGGCTGTAGCCGGAGAGGGTGGTGCTCAGTCATCCTCAGGTGTTACTGGTGGTGTATCACTACCGCCTAAAGCTTTAAAGGAACTAGAAAGGTTTTACGGTTTCGATAAACCAATTTATCAGAGGTACTTAAGCTGGTTAGGTGTTTGGCCCAGGGAAATAAAACATAGAGATTTTACAATACCCAAAAACGCAAATTCTTTTGAGAAAAGAGTAGGAAAGATTGATGGCAAGCTATGGAAAGTTGATATCATTCTGTCTGATGATCTATTTCCTGTAGTGTATGAAAAAAATGGTAATGTAAGTAAAAACTGGCATGCGAAGATAGAAGATCGCAATGATGATAGATCTATAAATGCTGTTGTTTTTCAAAAAGAGTATTCAGGAATACTCACTGGTAATCTGGGTAAGTCATATACGTATCTAAAACCTGTGACTGAGGTCATGAAACCCAGATTTAAGATCTCCTTATTCTTTGGTTTGACTGGTATCTTTCTATCTTATTTGATATGCATACCTCTTGGAATAACGAAAGCATTAAACCATGGAACAGCATTTGATTTTGGTTCTAGTGTCATAATTTTCATGGCATACTCAATACCCGGTTGGGCATTAGGAGGTGTATTATTAGTTTTATTTGGAGGAGGTAGTTTTTTTGATATTTTTCCATTAGGTGGGTTTCGAAGTCCATCAGAGTTGTGGGATACGCTGACGCCTTTTCAAAAAGTAGTAAATCAAATTCACCATATGATATTACCTATTATTGCCTGGTCTATAGGCAGTTTTGCCACACTAACAGTGCTAATGAAGAATAGTCTGCTGGAAAATTTAAGCCAAGATTATGTTCGAACCGCTTTCGCTAAAGGTATAAAAGAGACTCGGGTGATTTGGTATCATGCAATGAGAAATAGTTTGATTCCTATTGCGTCTGGCATTGGTCATATTCTAGGAGTTGTAATTGCTGGTTCCTATTTTATCGAAAGAATGTTCAACATTGATGGATTTGGTAGACTTGCATACGAGGCAATATTATCCAGAGATTATCCAGTAACTTTAGGCTTTTTAGTTATTGTGGTTATTATTAGACTGCTTGGAAATATTATATCAGACCTTGTCTTAGCAACTGTTGACCCTAGAATAAGATTCAAATGATTAAAGCTATAAAAAATAATGACAATTCCATTTTTAGAAAAAGATGGAATAAATTTAAAACTTTAAAGAGAGGTTATTATTCTTTGATCGCTCTGCTCTCTTTATATGTTCTGTCTTTTTTCTTACCTTTACTTATCAATAATAAGGCATTAGTTGTTAAGTATAATAACGAATATTATTTTCCTATCATTAAAGGCTATATTAGTGGAGAAACATTTGGTCAAGATGTACCGGGTGAGGCTAAATATCGATCGCTCAAAGAAACGTTTAAAAATGACGAAAATAGTAAAGATTGGGTTTTAATGCCTTTCTATCCTTATTCGCCATATGAAGATATTACTTACGATGGTAATAAAATGTATCAACCCCCATCTCTTAAACATTGGTTAGGCACAGATAATACTGGAAGGGATGTTTTTTCTCGTTTATGCTATGCATTCAATATATCAATATCATTTGCGCTAATTCTTACTATTATAAATTACATTGTTGGTATTTTAATTGGTGGCGCTATGGGATATTATGGAGGAAAGTTTGACTTGTTCTTTCAGAGGATAATAGAGGTTTGGTCAAGTCTCCCAATGTTATTTGTAATTATTATCATATCTTCAATATTAAAGCCATCGTTTTTTCTTTTGATTGGTATCTACACGTTGGTTAATTGGATCAGTATGACATACTTAATTAGAGCTGAGTTCTATAGAGAAAAAGCTAAACCCTATGTTGCAGCAGCTTTGAGTATGGGTCAGTCTAATTTTAAAATCATGTTTAAACATATTTTGGCAAACTCTCTTGTACCGATAATCACCTATTTTCCTTTTTCTGTAGTTGCAGGTATATCTGCTTTAGTTGGTCTAGATTATTTAGGCTTTGGCCTTGCTCCACCCACACCTTCTTGGGGACAAATGTTAGATGTTGGATTATCTAATATATCTAAATGGTGGATGGTTTTCTCACCTGTATCTGCTCAATTCTTCACTTTGTTGGCGATTGTATTTATCGGAGAGGGAGTAAGAGAAGCATTCGATCCTAAGGTTTATTCAAGGTTGAGATGAGTCAAGAAAAGTTAATAGAGATTAAAAATCTTAAAACATTTTTTAATACAGAAGCGGGTATCGCAAAAGCGGTTAATGATGTTTCATTTGATATTTATAAAGGAGAAGTTTTAGGGATTGTTGGTGAGTCAGGCTCTGGTAAGTCTGTTACATCAATGTCAATCAATCGCTTGATTCCCAACCCACCTGGGGAAATCGTAGGAGGGGAAATATTTTATAAAGGTAAAGACCTATTGAAATATAGCTATGAACAGATGAGTGAAATACGAGGAAAAGAGATCTCTATGATATTTCAAGAGCCCATGACTTCACTAAACCCGGTATTAAGAATAAGTTCTCAGATGAATGAGATCCTAGTAAAGCATGAAGGATTAAGTGAGGAGGAGGCTACTAAGAAAAGTATTGAAATGCTAAAAAGAGTTGGTATTCCAGAGCCAGAAAGAAGAATATATGATTATCCTCATCAATTTTCAGGGGGAATGAGACAGCGAATTATGATAGCTATGGCTTTACAATGTAACCCAGCATTGCTGATTGCTGATGAGCCCACTACAGCTTTGGATGTAACCATTCAAGCACAAATTTTAGATCTTATGATGGATTTGAAGGATAATAGAACTGATTCAGCTATCCTTTTGATCACTCATGACCTTGCTGTAATCGCAGAAACCTGTGATAGAGTAATTGTAATGTACGGTGGGGTCATTCAAGAAATAGCATCTATTTTTGATCTTTTTAAAAATCCTACTAGTCCCTACACGAAGGCCTTAATGGAATCTATACCTAAAATGGACCATGAATCGGATCGATTAAAAGCTCTCAAAGGTATGGTTCCATCTATTTTAGAATTGGGAGATGAATGCAAACTGTGTTCAAGGTTTGAGCCCGATGATTGCGCTTGTTTAGGTACAAAAGAGGAGCCTGAACTTCTCAAAGTAAATGATGGGCATTTTGCAAGAGTTCACAAGGATAGATTGAAATGACAGATCAAAAAAATAATATTTTAGAGGTCAGAGATCTGGTTGTTGATTTCCCTATTTTTGGTGGCATTATGCAACGCAGGGTAAATTCGGTTCATGCTGTAAGGAAAGTAAGTTTTGACTTAATTAAGGGAGAAACTTTAGGAATAGTTGGTGAGTCTGGTTCAGGAAAATCTACAGTAGGTAATGCAATTTTGAATGTTCTAAGAC
>JAYPIC010000114.1:0-3713 GCA_038127595.1 bacterium
TGAATATTTCCATTTGCATACCAGAATTCCCACTTTCCTTGAAATTCATCTTGCATATACCTTCCTTCAGAATGTTTATAACTATTTTGATGCCAAAATATCCAATCACCATTTTTCTTATTATGTTTATATGTTCCCATCATTTTTTTAGAACCATTTTCATACCAATAGGTCCATTTACCTACTTTGCCATTTTCAATCATACCACTTAATTTTTGATCCTCAGCTCTAAAATACCTACCTCGAGATTTTAATTGGCCATTCATATAGAAATAGGACCAATAGCCACTTGCATAACCACCGGAAAACCTACCTTTAACCATTATTCTACCATTATCGTAATAATCCACCACTGATCCACTAAGAGGCCTACCATTATCTGGATTAAGTACGGCTCCATCTCTGATTGGTAATGATGAACGTATGAGCAAACTTTGACTATAGCTTACAGACGCCAGCAAATAGATTGCTAAAATTTTAAATTTAATATAGTACTTAATAGCTAGAAGAATGCTTGAAGTAATTATATACAAACTATGTAGCGATTTACCTTAGTTTGATCTAACGTACTTATTGTAAAGATGAGATCTTGCCTCTATGGTGGCGTCTTTACTTATTCCAACACTCATGCCCATACCATACTTTAGCCAGTCAACAATAGAATAATCATCAACATCTGTACCATCTGGCCATTTATCATTTTTGCTCCATCCAGGCTTTATGGAAAGAGCACTCATCAAAGCCATATTCTGCTCTCTGGTGCCTACATATAATGGGCCACTTTTTATTATGTTAAACCTGGAAATGTAATCATCAGTAAATATTGTGGATTGTTTTTCTGGTTTAGCCTCTACTTCTGGAAGATCTAAAAGTTTTGGCTTTTCAATACTAAGTGAGGGAATTACTTCATTCGGTAAAAACAGTTCTTCTTCGGTGTCGCTTGGCGGAATTGTACTTTTTATCGGTCTATTATTACTTCGAAGATCAATATTTTTTGTATTATCATAAATTATTGTCGGTTTATTGCCTATAGCATCAGGGTGATTGCCACTTACAGTAACTTGAACCCGGTTTGATACTTTTTTGGGGACGGCAACTTCCCCTTGGGATATCGCCAAGGAAAAAAAAGATAATTGTATGAATAAAAAAATTCTCATTGTACTAAAACAAACATATAATTTATCGTAAATCAAACACAACAAAAATTTTGACCATATTAAAAAATATGTTTACATATTTATAATATTAAAATCTTTAAGCCAATTATCTACGTGATCTACTACATGCTTGAGACATCCATCTTTAAATGGAGAATTTAGTCCCGCTAATTTTACTAGATCGACAAAAGATAAACTCCCTCCTGCTTTACAAAGGCGTAAATAATCATTCCATGCAGAATCACTATCGTTCTCATTTTTTATCCAAAATTGAAATGCACACGTTTGAGCTAATGTATAGTCGATGTAATAAAATGGCATCTGATATATGTGCAGTTGACCCTGCCATATACCTCCGTCTTTGGCAAAAACCATATTATCATAATCTCTTGAAGGCATATAAATTGATTCCAACTCTAGCCACTTATCCTTTCGTTCTTTAGGAGAAGCATCTGGATTTTCATACACCCAGTGTTGAAAGTGATCTACACAAGCACCATAAGGTAAAAATGAAAGACTACCTGATACGTGTTTGTATTTAAATTTTTCAGTATCTTCTTTAAAAAATTTCTTCATCCACGGCCAAGTAAAAAATTCCATACTCATAGAATGAATCTCAGCAGCTTCCATTGTAGGCCAGTGATAATTCACTAGTGGTTGATGAGTACTAGAATAATTTTGAAACGCATGTCCAGCTTCATGAGTAAGAACAGTAATATCATGGTCAGTACCATTAAAATTTGAGAAAATGTAAGGTCTGTTATATTTAGGAAAAGAGGTACAAAAACCACCGGGCCTTTTGCCATCACGGTTAACCAGATCCATTAATTCCTCATTTACCATTGTATCAAAAAATTTACCTGTTTCGGGTGATAATTCATGATACATCTCTTGTGCAGCATTTACCAAGTGCTCTGGTGAGCCCTTAGGTTTTGGATCTCCATCCTTAAAATTGATACCATCGTAAAAATATAACTTATCTAAACCTAATATATCTTTTTTTTGCTGTTGTAATTTTGAAACAATAGGAACAACATATTCTACGATCTGTTTTCTGAAATTTGAGACCTCTTTTGGGCCATAGTCAGATCTTCCCATTCTATAATAACCAAGTTCGATAAAATTTTTATATCCAAGCGTAACAGCTATTTCATGTCTTAATTTGACAAGTTTATCATAAATTTCATCTAATTCTTGCTCGTTATCATTAAACCAATTAAATCTAGCCTCATATGAACTTTTGCGAGTATCTCTATTAGTATCCGAGTGAAATGGTCCTAATCCTGCAAGATTATATTCTTTACCCTTATAATTGATTTTTGCACCAGCAGTCACTTTTGTGTATTCGTTCTTCAGTTCAATTTCTTTTTGCAGCAGATCTTTGATTTTTGGATCAAATGTTTTCAAACTCATTTCAATTTGATCTAAAAATGTTTTTCCGTATTCTTTAATTATTTCCTCTTTGAATTTAGATTCATGTAACACTTTATCAAATTTGTCATAAACTTCTCTCATATCGGTAGATATAGAATCATAATATTCCTTTTCATTTTTTGCACCCTCGTCGTTAATATTACGACTAAAGTTTAAACTTGCCATGGCATTGTATGTCATATAGTCTCTGGAAAAATTATCAACCTCTTTTATAGCTGCAATCTGTTTTTCAGCAGTTTCAGCTGATTCAAAATCAGTTATTATATCCATTAAAAACTGTTTACTTTTTTCAACATCTATTCTTTCATAGTGTAATTCATTATATACCATTTTTTCCTCTTATTAATATTATATTTCTAATCTCTTCTTTTTTCGATCTTCCCTGCCAATAGGGTCAGGTTCAGGTATAGCTCGCAGAAGTTCTTTAGTGTAACTATGCTTGGGATCTTTGAAAATATCGTCTGTATCATTTATTTCAACTAACTCACCTATATTCATTACGCCAACCCTATCTGAAATATGTTTTACCACAGATAGGTCATGAGCAATAAATATGATCGAAAGATCAAATTCTTGTTGAAGATCCATCATCAAATTAATGATTTGAGCTTGTATGGATACATCTAAAGCCGATACTGGTTCATCTGCAATGATAATTTCTGGCTCTGTTGCCAAAGCTCTGGCTATACCAATTCTTTGCCTTTGGCCTCCAGAAAACTCATGCGGGTATCTATTTGATTGTTCTGCAGATAGGCCGACTTTATCTAATAACCAATGTACTTTTTCCATTTTTTCAGATTCATTTAAACTGGAATTAATGTCTAGTGATTCCTTAATAATATCTTTTACAAGCATTCTAGGGTTTAAGGAAGAATATGGGTCTTGGAAGATCATTTGGATATGTTTACGGTATTTGTTCATATCGCTTTTCCTAAGATTTAGAATATCAACTTTTTCATCACCAAGATCTAAAAATATATGCCCATCAATATCAACATCAGGAGCTGTAAGTCTAAGAACATTCAAAATTGCATTACCTACAGTAGATTTTCCTGAACCAGACTCACCAACTATTCCTAAAGTTTCTCCCTTAATAAGATCAAAACTTACCCTCCTTACAGC
>JAYPIC010000115.1:0-3644 GCA_038127595.1 bacterium
TTTACATCCTTCATTAAAAAGTCTAAATTCTAAAAAAGGAATTCTGGTTGATGATGTTACATCAGTTGGAAAGTCTATTATTATCAGACTAAATACAGGTCAAAGTATTGTAACTCATAATCAGCTCTACGGCAAGTGGACCATAAATTACCTAACCACTAAAATAAAGCATAATAGACAACTTAGGATAGAAATTGTCTCTGGCAAAAAAGTTGCAAGGTTATGGTCAGCCACTGATATTGTGCTTTTAAATTCCAAAGATGAAAAGAAGCATCATTATATAAAAAACCTTGGTCCTGATATTTTATGTGATAGCACAGTAGAAGAAACTGTTTCTGAAAGATTGAGTTCAAAATTTTTTATAAACAGAAATCTTGGAGGTTTATTATTAAATCAACATTTTATAGCTGGACTGGGGAACTATTTAAGATCTGAAATTTTATTTTTTTCTGGTCTAATGCCTGAGTTAAGGCCCAAGGATCTAAACGATGATCAGTTGAGGCAGTTATCTAATTCAATTAAAAATGTTAGTGTTAGAGCTTACAAATACAAGGGAAACACAATAGATAAAAATGATTTTCAAGAAAGATTTGGTAATGTTGACAACTTTAGGCTAATTAGACATATGGTGTTTGCTAGAAAAAATCAGCCATGCTTTAATTGTGGTGATATTATAGAAAAAATTGTTCAAAACTCTAGGAGGCTATATTTTTGTAGGACGTGTCAATCATAGTTCTACCACTTATTCAATTCGATTTTTAACTGAGAGTGGTAGTAACAACTTCTATCGTCCCAGTGCATTTTTACAGCTTGTAGATTGACTCCAGCCTTTTTGGCTTTCAATAAATGATTGCAGTAAACTGGATCTGAGACCCAGTTTGGTTTAAAAGTGTTGCAATCACTTATGTTTACGATAAATAATATTGTAAAAATTATTTCGTTATCATTTTTTATAATTTTAATCATTTCATCTATTTGTCGAATGGATCTAGATGATACAACTTTTTCATCATTCCACTTTTGGGTTTTGTTACCAAAAGGATAGATACCCGACCTTGAAAAGGGTTCAGAGTGATCATAAAATTTTTCACTTTGACTTATTAGATTTATTTTAGGGTCGTAGGTTGCACATATAACGTTTTTGATTTCAATTATATGAGTTTTGCCTTTTAGCTCACCATAAATATCTCCTCTATATTTAATAGAGCTAGGTTTTTTTGTAAATGTGAAATTTTTAAAATATTTGATGCAGTTTTTTTGAATAGCTGTTTTAGCTATTTTTTCAGCGATGAATGGATTGGCCCCAATGTAGATTTGCTTATAATTCTCTTCTTCAAGCTTTATAGTATTTATTATGTAATCTGTTTTTGATGTTTCATTTGATTTATCGCAAATAAGTTTTGTTCCTTCAACGCATTGACCGCCCATATTTAACGCTGGAGTATGAATAGTGTAAGTTTGGTTGCCTCGAGTACCATCAGAAACATAAGGTGATTTTATTTTAGCAGAGGGTCTTTTAACTAACGTTAATGTAGTAGGCTTTCTTAATTGGTAAAGTTTGATCATCAAAAAATATTAAAAGCTAGAAAAGTAGGTAAATGAATTAATCCAATATGCTATTATTAACAAAAAAGTAATTACTATAAAAAATATTCTTGCTCTACTAGCTTCTTTAGATAATGTCAAAATAAAAGAAATGGCTATGAGCAGCAGTAGAAATAATCTAAAATGCATTGCATATAATAATGTTGTTCTAGATAATAAGTGAAATGCGATATTTATGTCCTCGATTTAAACACATAAATGATTTTACTGTTTGGTCATAGTTCCGCTATTTTTTAGAATGTCGTCGTTTAAGTTTGTAAAAATATTATTTTTATGCTCAATAATATTTAGTCAAGACCCTTACTCTTTGGAGGATGTAAATCCTAATTCAATCACGTATGGTCAAAATGTTGGCTCCTCTTTTTTTTCGGGGAAAGTCGTCCTACACTATTTCGGAGCATTTACATGAGGAACTTGTACAACCAGGTTTGGTGAGTTAAATGAAATAAATGATGATTTAAAAAATAGTGGGTACCAAGTTGAGTTAATCGGTGTTAGCAAATCCTCTTGGCAAGCTGGATTAGTTAACTGGACTAATCAAGGCAGTGCTGCTATTTGTATAGATGAAAGTCCATATCTTGTTTGGGATGATTGGGAAGCAATTCAGCGTGACTTATTTATTACTGATTTAGATGGGCGGGTAGTATACAAACAAAATATTACTTCTGGAATTCCATCAAACATTGTTGACATAATCTCTGGATATTTAAACGTACAAGAGGAGATTCTCTCAGATAGGTTTTTACTAAAGCAAAATTATCCTAACCCATTTAATGGGCTTACAACAATTGAATATTCAATACCATCTGCCTCAAATATTTTGTTTAAAATATATGATATGAGTGGCAAGGAAATTAGGACACTGCATAATGGTTATCATAATAGCGGGAGCGCTGCAATAATTTGGGATGGTAAAGATAAAAACAGTCAATTAGTTGCAAGTGGGATTTATTTTTATTCAATAGTTTCCGGTCAAAATTCTTTAGTAAAAAAATTAACTTTGGTTAAATAAGCTTTATGACTAAGGTACTATTCGTATGCACAGCTAACATTCATAGAAGTAGGTTTGCTGAGGAGGTATTTAATTATTTATCGGAAAAAAATAAGAAGAGCTCCTCTGCATTTTCAGCAGGTCTGAGAGTTGGAGATTATAATTTTAGAAAAATTTATTATCCTGCTTTAGACAATTTAGAAAAATTTAATATTTTGCCTAAAAGAGCTGATGAGCTATCAGTTCATATAAATAACATTGATCTTAATCAATATGACAGATTGATTTGTATGGATAAAAATGAGCACAAGCCTATGATTCAGTCTGACCCACATCTATCTACATTTAAATTTGAGTACTGGGATATTACTGATATGCCCAAGGTTGATAGTAATATTTCCTTGCCAAAGTGCTACAAGCAAGTTGAATCTCTCTGGAATCAGGTTTCCTCTAAATAAATAATAATGAATGAATCATATTCGCCTAATTATGGTGAACCGAAGTATAAGTCTCAATCATCAGTTTTTGATAGGCTAAAGGTAGTTTTTGATGATGCAATAAAAGAACGTGATGAGCTTCTTTCTAATCAAAAAAATAATGAAAATAAAGATAAAATTGTCAAAGTAGATCTAAGGATAGCCATGTGTATTAAAAAACGTGCAAGACTTACTAAGGGTGGTTATTCTTACTTACCTGAGGAAATGTATGATTGGGAGCCTGTATATAAAATTGATAAAAGGTTGCTACCTAAAACTGTAAGCTGAAAAATATTTTCATTCATTTCCATCTGATATATCCATCCTAATAATTGATTCGTTCTTTATCTCTAGGCTTACTTTATTGGGTCTACAACAAACTTCACAATCAATTATTTCTTGGTACAGTCCATCGTGGAAGTCTATGTACTCAGAAAAATTTTCATAGCATGTAAAGCAAGTGATTTCAACATTCATAACTGATTAAAAAAATAAGTCGAGTTTAAAATATCTACTTATTTTTGGTTGTATGATTTAAATCTTGGAGTTGATGATTGTGAAGAGAATCTGTG
>JAYPIC010000116.1:0-3579 GCA_038127595.1 bacterium
CGACTTGGGTTGGGAATGTGAGTTTGTACCCTGGGATTCTACCTCAATTAATTGGGATGATTTTGATGCAGTTATCATTCGCTCAACTTGGGATTATCAACAAAAAGAAAATCTGTTCTTTAAAACTCTTCAATCGATCGAGGCCTCTTCTGCAACCTTGTATAATTCTTTGGATACCGTTAAGTGGAATATACATAAACGATATTTACTAGAATTAGAAAAAGAAAATATATCAATTATCCCAACTAGACTTTATGATAGTTTTGATTTTGAAATTGTTAGTCAATTGTTTTCATTTTTTAATGAAAACAAATTAGTTATTAAACCATGTGTCAGCGCCAATGCTGATGATACATTTATTTTAGAGCAAATTAAGATGGAAAATTTAAAGTCTGTCTTGGAAGGCGCTTTTTCTCAAAAAGACTTTTTAGTTCAACCTTTTATTAAAAGTATAAAAAGCGAGGGCGAGTATTCATTAATATATTTTGGTAATAGATTAAGTCATGTTTTACTAAAAACACCAAAAAATGGTGATTTTCGTGTTCAGGAAGAACATGGTGGTATTCTAAAGGCAATTAATAACCCTGAGAGTTCACTTATTGATTTTGGAAATAAAGTTATGGGAACTATTCCATACCAATGTCTTTACTCAAGGGTCGATGTAGTTAGAGGTAGTGATAATTATTTATTAATGGAAGTAGAATTAATTGAACCATCTTTATACTTTAACATGGATCCAAAATCGCCTCAAATATTTGCTGAAGTTTTTAATAAATGGCATGGTTAGCGTTATTCATATTATTTTTCAAAATACCTATGGTGTTATTTAATGTATAGACAGTATTTAATTGTAATTGTCATTCTAATTGTAGTGGGTATAATGACTTTTTTAAAAAAAAATGATAATATAAATGAAAATGATTGGGAAAACCCGCTTGTTTATAACATAAACAGAGAGGATCCTAGAGCTCATTTTCATTATTATGAGTCAGAAAAATATGCTCAGATTAATGATCCAAATAAATCTAAATACTTCATTTCTTTAAACGGGAAATGGAAGTTTAATTTTTCTAAAAATCCTGATGAGCGTCCAATAGATTTTTATAAAGATGATTTTAATGATTCTGATTGGCGATTAATTAATGTCCCTGGTCACTGGGAGCTTCAAGGATGGTCGAAGCCAATATACTTAGATGAGGAATATCCTTTTCCAGCAGACCCACCAAACATTCCGCGTATGAAGAATGAGGTTGGTTCTTATCGTAAAACATTTCAATATCCTGTATATTGGAGGGGGCGTGATGTATTCATTCGGTTCTCTGGTATTAGATCGGCTTTTTATCTTTGGATAAATGGACAAAAAGTAGGGTATAGCCAAGGCTCAAAAACACCAGCTGAGTTTAATATTTCAACATATGTTAAAAATGGGCAAAATAGTATTTCGATTGAGGTTTACAAATTTTCTGATGGTAGTTACTTGGAAGGGCAAGACACCTGGCGTTTAAGTGGTATAGAAAGAGGTGTCTATGTTTATTCAGTTCCGAAAACTAAAGTAGTTGATTTTAATGTTCACTCTGGGCTCGATTCATCATTCAAGCATGGAGAGTTCAAACTTGGAGTTGATCTTTATAGTTCAGAAAAAAATAATGGCAAACACGTTATATCTGCTATACTATCAAAAGAAGGGGAAAGTAGAAATAGTAGAACAGTCCTTGATTCAACCATAAAAGCTAAAATAATTGATAAACAAACTATTTGGTTCAAGAAAAATATTAAAAATGTTTATAAATGGAGCGCTGAAGAACCTAACCTTTACAATTTGCAAGTCACCCTATCTGATCCGTTTGGGAAAACACTGCAAAGTTTCACTCAACAAGTTGGTTTTAGAACTATACAAATAAATGATGGCCTTTTAAAAGTCAATGGCAAGCCAATTACAATTAGAGGAGTTAATAGGCATGAGTGGGACCCAATCAATGGACGGGCAGTTACAAAAGCGAGTATGGTAGAAGATATTAAAATTATGAAACGAAATAATATAAACGCTGTGCGTTGTAGTCACTATCCAAATCAGGAGGTATGGTACGAATTATGCAATGAGTATGGTCTTTATATTATTAATGAGGCAAATATCGAAGCTCATGGAATGAGGTTTCATCATAATGGATATAAGCAGTTAACAAATGATAGCACTTGGAGCGGGCAATGGATTGATCGAGGGCAGAGGATGTTTGAAAGAGATAAGAATCAGCCTTCAATAATTATGTGGTCGATGGGTAATGAGGCAGGTGATGGAAAGAATTTCGAAAATCTATATAAATGGCTAAAAGATAAAGATAACTCTCGACCTGTAGTTTATGAACCAGCTAGTAAAAAAAATCATTCAGATATAGCATTTCCAATGTATAAAGATATTAAGTATTTATTAAAATATGTCCAGGGCAATAAATCAAAACCATTAATATTATGCGAATATGCTCACGCTATGGGGAATAGCGTTGGGAACTTAAAAGATTATTGGGATATCATTGATAGATATGAGTCACTTCAAGGTGGGTTTATATGGGATTTTGCAGATCAGACAATTGAAAAAGAAAATGAGGATGGAAACACGTTTTGGGCATATGGAGGAGATTTTAATGATCAAGTTTATGATAATGATTCAAATTTCTGTGCCAATGGATTAGTTGCGGCTGATCGATCGCCTAATCCGCACATTTACGAAGTAAAAAAAGTATATCAGCCAATAGGTTTTGAGGAGATTGATTTGGCAAATGGTAGGGTGAAAATTACTAATAAATATGATTTTATTGATTTAGATCATTTAGACTTTAGTTATAAAATTATTGGTAATGGTAAAACAGAGATGTCTGGTGATTTAAAGTCTTTCAACCTTAAGCCACATGAGTCTAGGTCTTTAACTTTTAATTTATTTTCAATAATACCTAGACCTGGGGTAGAGTATTTTTTATTGGTTGAAGCTAGGTTAAAAAAAGCAAATAGGCTTCTTCCAAAAAATCACATTATTGCTTGGGAGCAGTTCAGGTTGCCTATCAGTCGGCTTGATTTACCGATGGAAACCAATGAGCTCTTGCCAACATCAGTTTTATATAATGATCAAGGTATTGAAGTAAGAGGAGATGAATTTTCACTTTCATTTAACCTTGAAAATGGTTTTCTAGAAAAATACAATTATAGAAATAATGAGGTAATTAAAAATTCATTAAAACCATTTTTTTGGCGTGCGCCAACAGACAATGATTTAGGTAATGGTATGCCAGAAAGATGCGATATATGGAAAAATGCACATGATGAGCTAATAATGCAATCTCTAGATACATCAGTAATTGAAAATATTAAAATTGTTAATGCTAAGTATTTTCATAAAAAAAGTGGATCTAGAATTGAGTTGAATTATAAAATATATGGCAATGGTATATTAAAAATAAAACAAACACTTTACCCCTCTGGTGCTGAAAACCCTGAGCTTCCAAGGTTTGGGATGAAAGTTTCTGTTAATGAAACGTTTGATAACTTGGAGTGGTTTGGTAGAGGGCCACATGAGAGTTATTGGGATAG
>JAYPIC010000117.1:0-3418 GCA_038127595.1 bacterium
TAGGAGGGCATGTTTGAGCTATACTTACAGTTGTGTTTTGTTCATAAATTTCTAATAGTTCTTTTGCAATTTCTGTTGCTTTATCGAATGAATTTTTTCCTTCAATAAAACTATTCATGCTGGATGAATTGTCTATGACAATCAATAACCGAGTTTCTAATTCAGTTGATAACCATCCAGGTATGAAGCCTCTGGTAACCGGTCTTGACAACATTAGCACAAGTGCTGAAATAATTCCAATCCTAAGCATTAATAAAATAAACTTCTTAAACTTCACATTCCGAATTGAATTGTCTTCCATACTTTTTAAAAACTGAACTGAGCTAAATTTTATTTTTTTTACATTAAAACGATTTAAGAAATGAATTAAAACTGGTATTCCTATACCAAAAAGAAAAATTAAAGCTGTTGGAGCAAGAAAAGTCATTATACAATATTAAAAAAATACATAGATAATCCTGAAAAAATTGGTATTGATAAATTATCATTAATTTTCATGGATGATAATTCAGTCAATGTAGCAATGAACGCACCAAACATTATAGTGGATGTGATTAGACCAAAACTAAACAATTGCCCAATCATGCAACAAGTAACGAAACATGCAATTGATCCTGATAAAGTTTTACGACCAATTTTTAGAAAAGGATAATTCATTCCAACTAGAGCAGCAAATGTATCTCCCACAGCCAAAAAAAATAAGGCTATAATGCAAAAAGGCTTAGGGATTAAAATAATAGTAATTAATGAGCCTGCAAATACCCATGTTGCCCCCGTAATCTGGCCTTCTTTTTCAGACTCTCTCATCATAAAGTATAAATATTTTTTAAAAAATTTATGGAGCATACTATATTGATTTCTAAAAACTTCAATAAAAAAACAAAAAATTAACATTAGTGATAAAAAAATCAACATTTCCATTCTATCTTTAATTAAATAAACATGGATTAAAGGCACAACAATGTTTAAAAGATGAAAGATTTTTCTAGAAAATTCGCCTAATTCAAGTTGCTTCATCAATCAATTATGTTATTGAAGATATCTTGCATATCTAAAACACTTATAGTTAGATCTATTTTCACTGACTGTTCTAAAACTGTACCCGGTTTTAAAGATTGATCTAAAACTGTATATGGAATTAAATCTTCATTTTGCCTGTAAAAGACCTTACCCAGAGAAAATCCTGATTTTTCAATTTCCACAAGAGCTTTCTTTTTACTTAATCCAAAAACATTTGGTGCTTGAAAAAAATTAGGTGGCACACCAAGACTTATTGTAAGGTGAACTCCCATCCCCCTACTTAGCATATCACCTCCCTTGGGGTATTGCCATGTAACATTTCCAGGAGGGACATCAGAGTTATATTCCTTGTAGACAGTATCAATTTCAAGACCCACTTGCCTAATATCTAATTCTGCACTCCTCTCTGACCTACCAATAAGATCAGGGACTATAACAGAACGTTCAGCATTTGATATAGTTAGCCTTACAGTTCTTCCCTCTTTAACTTTCATTTTTGTTGAAGGGTATTGATCAATTACAATACCAGGTTTAAAAGCAGATGAAAAAAGTGTATCTGAGACAACACCTTTATGACCCTCAGAACTTAAAATATCTAAAGCGTAATCAAGTTGCTTACCCTTTACATTTACCATGTAACTACCTTGGCCATGCCTCACATAAAACGGCATTATCAAAAAATCAGCGATTACAATAAATATTGTAGTTATTATGCCAATACATAAAATGGTATATTTATAGTTAATCTTCAAATTTTCTTTCTTAAGACTGCCGCAAAAAGTCCATCAGTATTTGTTTTAGCTGGAAAGGAAAACATAAACCCTCCAGAATTTACCCATCTGTCTGGTAATAATGAATTAGTTCCTATCAATTCAAAATCAGACCTATTTTTTAAAAAATGATCAATTACATCCTGATTTTCTTCTCTTTCTAATGAGCATGTTGAATAAATAAGCTTACCACCAGGTTTTAAATAATTTGAAATATTTTTCAATATAGATTTTTGAAGATTTGCCATTCGCCGGATATCGCTTTTTCTCAACCGCCATTTTATATCAGGCCTTCTACCAATTACACCAGTACCGCTGCATGGGACATCTAATAAAATTTTTTCATGCAAAGGATATTTATCTTTTGAAGCATCTAATAAATGCCATTCAATATTATTTAATCTATGCCTCGATTTATCTTTTAATGCTTTATCTATTCTAGTTTGGCTATTGTCACAAGCAAATATTTTTCCACCTTGGCCAACTCTTTGAGCCATAAATAAAGATTTTGTCCCAGGAGCAGCGCATACATCTAAAATAGAATCATTTTTCTTTGGATTAATTAGCTCGACAACAGCTCCAGCAGCTGGATCTTGAATAGAGATTATTCCATTCTGAAATAGATTATTATCTATAATATTTTTTTGATTAGAAACTACTTTGAAAAATAGTTTGAAGTGTTTGTGTTGAGTGACTTTTATATTACTATGACTCAAAACAGAAAGCATTTTTTCAACACTGCAACGATCAATATCCAATCTTATAAACATATTTTTTTCATTTAGAAATTCAGCACAAAGATCTTTTGTTACATTCTTACCAAATTCATCTTCCCATTTTTTCAAAAGCCATTTTGGATATGCTAAGTCTATATTGTCTATAATCAATGACATTTTCAAATTGCTATTTTTTTGACTAAGCCTTTGGATATTCCTCATTACAGCGTTAACCATAGATGAAGACCTTTTATTAATATTTTTTTTTGCTAATTCTACATTTGAGTGGATAGCTGCGAATTCAGGAGTTATATCATCAAAAATAAGTTCATAAATGCCTAGTCTTAGCACATTTCTAATTTTAGGATTGACATACTTGATTTTTCTTTCTGATCCTAATTCAATTAAATGATCAATTAAACCCAAGTAACGGATGATTTCATTTATACAAGCACGTATCCTGTGTTTATCTTTTCTAGAAAGATGAGGGTATTTTTTAAATTTTTGGAGGATAAGGTTAGGAATTTTTTCTTTATGAAGGTCAAAAAGATTTAGTATTGAATAGATAACTTTACGAACTATCATACTAAGAAAAATGATCACCACTTTTAATATTTGACCCTATTAGAAAATCTTGAATCGAAAGTCTTTTTTTCCCTTCTTGTTGCACCTCAAGTACTGATATCGCCTTGTCAACGCATTGGACAACCAACTCTTTTAAATTAATAACTTCAATTTTTCCTATTGATAATTCTTTATCACCACGTACCACACTAGTCTTAAAAATTTTAAGCTTTTTGCCTTTATAAACTGTATACATACCAGGAAAAGGAGAGAGTCCCCTTACCCAATTATTAATTTTTTCTGCTTTCCATGACCAATTAATTCTAAGCATTTCTTTTTTAATTTTAG
>JAYPIC010000118.1:0-3406 GCA_038127595.1 bacterium
TTACTCTTTCCACCCAAAAACTTTTACCTATTATCGAAGGAAGTGTAGAGGATATAAGAGAAAATATTAAAAAATATGGTATCAAAGTCGTCATAGAATGCTCAAAAGATATATATGCAAAAATTGATTCTCAATTAATGCGAGAAGCCTTAATAAACTTACTTGAAAATGCAATTAAATATGGTGTTGATAACTCTACTGTAATTATATCAGTTAAAAGAAAATCTAATAAAATACTAATTGACATAGAAAATAAAGGAGAGGTAATTCCAGAAAAAGAACGCGACAGAATATTTAATAGATTTTATAGAGTAGATAAATCAAGAAGCAAAAAAACCGGAGGAACAGGTCTTGGTTTAGCAATAGTTAAGCACATATCAATAGTACATAACGGGACTATTGAAGTTCATAAAAGTGATGGCAACACCACTGTTTTTAGATTGACTTTGCCAGTAAAAAAGTTAAGCTAAACTTTAACATTTAATAAGTTAGTTTTTGATTCCCTCTGTTAGATTTCATTCTAACAAATTACAAACATACCCCAAATAGTATTCAAATTTTCCAAAGATAATATTACCTCAGTTTAAATAACTATTTTTCAAATTTCGTGAGGTGAACATGGAAAAATTAAAAATGAGATTTTTGCTATTGCTAATATGTTGTTCAACTGTTTTTGCAGACGAATCTGGTAACATAATGGGAGTGGTTAAGGATCTAGAAACTGAAGAGCCATTGATTGGAGCAAATGTCATAATAAAAGGAACGGCAACTGGTGCAGCGACTGACTATGAAGGAAGGTATTTCATTCAAGGAGTAGAGCCCGGAGTGATTTCTTTGTCTGTTTCATACATTGGTTATGAAAATAAAACTATAAATGATATTAAAGTATTATCTGGGGAAACAATTAACAAAAACATTGATATGAATAAAGATGTTGTTTCTATAAAGGGTGTTCAAGTTACAGCCGAGAAAAAGACAGGTTCAGATATTGAGTCCCTTTCAAGCAAACAGAACGCTTTGGAGATGCAAGACAACATTTCATCCGATCAAATTTCTAAATCTGGTGATAGTCATGTAGCAGATGCTGTACGAAGGGTAACTGGTGTCACTATTATGGAAGATAAGTTTCTCGTAGTAAGGGGCTTGGGTGATCGTTATAGCAGTGCTCAATTAAACTCTGTGGGAATGCCAAGCCCAGAGTCAGATAGGCGATCAGTTCCTTTAGACCTCTTTAGCACTGCACTAATATCTGGAATTGACGTAGCTAAAAGTTATCGCCCTGATTTACCAGGTGCCTTTGGAGGTGGTAATGTAAATATTAGAACAAAACTCTATCCATCAAGGACTATTTATAAATTGAAAATAGGTACCGGTGTGTCAGGTAATATTTTACCAGGTGACGAAATGATAACCAATATGTCAGGACCAAATGATTTATTGGGTTTTGATTTTGGTAGATCTAGAGACATCCCTTCGAGTTTTGAGGATGAATTAATTAGTTATGGTAGTATTCCAGAAACATATCTTCCTGATCTTTTAACGCCAATTGTTAGCAATTTTACTGGAGATACTATTGGCTGGAATTCTGATCCAGTTAGAGAATATTTATGGTTTAAAGATTCATATAGAAAAAATAGTCTTTTACCAAATGCTTTTCAGAACTCTATTAAAAAATCCAGTTTGCCAGCTAGCACTAGTTTTACATACGGAACTAAATATGGTGAAGCTAATGATCTTGAAATGGGTTTTTTATTTGATGGAAATTTTTCTAGAAAATCAAAATATAATCAAGAGCGTATGGATCGATACAATGCCTACAATGACCCAAATGATGATGGCACTATAATAGTTGATCCTGTAACTGGTTTACAAACTATCCAATATGATAAAATACTTCGAAAAGGGTTTATCGGACTTGATAGAGATATTTATCAAACATCATCAAACATTGGAATGAATTTTAGTTTTGGATTAACTATCAGGAAACATTTGAGGTTTGGACTGAGAAATGTTTATACCCATACATCAAAAGATAATTTTACTAGCTCTTCAGGTATGTCAGGTGAATTAACTCATGATTATGCAAATCTATATCCTGGGAAAGATTTCAATGCCTACTTAGATGGCATTTCTTTTAATGGAGAACAGTGGGATGATATTGATGGAGATGGTATTTATGATTTAAATGAATCGTATACAGATAATAATCAAAATGGTCAGTGGGATGCAGGCGATTCAATTTCCGTTCTGGACGAGAATGGCCTTTTAATTTCACAAAGATATAATGAGAAGGCAATTAACCTCACAACACTATCAATTGAGAACAAGTTTGATTTTCAAAATATTAAAAATGAAATAGACTTTAAGTATACCTTTGGAAAGTCTGATATGTATGAACCATTTGCTGCAAAATCAGAATGGGAATATGTAAGAGATGAACTAGATCCTAGAACAGGTTCATACACATTATATTTAAGAAATGGATCTAATCCAGGCGTGTCATACAATAGTAAAGGGAAAGAAAACATTTATGGTGTTTCATACGACCATCTTATAACGGTTGCTAAAAATACAAAAATAAAATTTGGCTTAAAGGTTGATAGAAAAGAAAGAGATTTTAGACGTCGTTATCTATACATGGATTATTCTCTTTTTTCTCTAGCAACAAATGATTCAATAACCACTTCAAGTATTGATGATATTAACGGCGCTCTTGATAATGATTATTGGGCGACGGTAAACCAATCTGATTCAACAATAAATGAAGGATTAGTTTTTAGTGAAAAAACCAGTGGTTTTGATGGTTATGTTGCTACTGAAGATATAGATGCCGCTTACCTTATGTTTAACTACACATGGAATGAAAACTTACAGATTAGCATAGGGGGAAGACATGAAGATTATAGTATGACCATGAATCCTTATCACCCTGTCTTAGGCTATAAACCTTACACCCTAGAAGCGAATGGTATATGGGATGTTGGTGAGACATTTAATGATGTCAATAATAACGGTGTCTGGGATAACGGTGAGTTGTTTGAAGACGTAGAGGTGGATACAGCTCTTATAAATTTTAAAAATTTTTACCTGCTCTCATCATAAACTATTCTTTGTCTGAAAAATCAAAAATTCGGTCTTCTTTTTCTAAAACAGTAGCAAGAGCTCAATTTAGAGAATATGCACCATATGTTTTTCAGGAGTTTCTTGGGGCAGATGAAACCATAGGTTATCCTAACTTAAAAAACACAACGATTCAAAGTTCTGATATTAGATACGAATATTTTCCTAAGGGAGTTGAACTAGTTTCACTTGGTATTTTTCAAAAACATTTTACTAGCCCAATTGAGGAATCACTTATTGCTGCAAGTGGTTTATCTTATACAAAATCTTGGCAGAATGGTAAATA
>JAYPIC010000119.1:0-3405 GCA_038127595.1 bacterium
AGTAATAATGCTAAAAATTTATTCATCGTATCACCGCAAACTTTCCAATCTTTTCTTTGCCATTATTGCTTTCAACATGGTAAATATAAAGGCCTGGTGCAATCTCTTGATTATTCGCGCTTCTTAAATCCCACCATTCATTTCCATCAAATTGGTTATTATGATCTAATACTTTTACTAATTCCCCAGTAACTGTAAAAATGCTTATACGGCATTCTTGGGGCAAATTAGTAAATCTTAATTTTCTTGATATCGATGTTTCATTAAACCTAGATCTAACTATATATGGATTTGGAACAACTTTAACAGTATCTAATGTGGTGTCGGCGACAGTAGAGACTTTACCTAAAACGCTCATGTCTGAAATCCAATTATCTCCATCTTCATAAAATTTTGATGGACCATAAAAAAGTTTAGTCCCATTTTCCCAAGGGTAAATTGGCTGCCAAGTATTATCATTCAAGCCATCACCATTATTATCAGTGAACGCTACCGAAGGTTGAACATTCTTGGAAGGACCTGAAGTGATCCAATACATCTGACTAAAGAAAACAGTATCATTTTCAGAATATTCCAATGTAGGAGACCAAGCCATACTAAACTGCTTACCTGTGGGTATCCTGTAATTAATTCTTAAATTGAAATTATATTTGGGAAGTTCCTCTCCGGCAATGGATATCGTATCATTTGTGAACGATATTTCTTCTCCTTTGGTCCAGCTTAAATCACCCACTCCATTTTCTAAGCCCTCAGATGGGTTGTTATTTGTACCTAAATCAAAACATGTAAGACCAACTTTTTTACCAGTATACGTATTCGTAATCCTGAAAGGCAGCCCCATTGTGCCAGCGCCAACTGAAATTGAATCACCCACGGCCTCTGAGAAAAATTCTATTTCATAATCAAAATTTAGCCTCCTTACATAGCTAGCATAATTTGTGTATGAAAGCTCTAGGCTAATATTATCAACATAAAACCATTGTGCGATTTCTACAGAATCTAAAGGAGTGCCGTCCGAGTTATAAATCAAATTAGCAAAGGGCTCTATAGCAGGGACTGCTGCTGGATAAAGTTCAGTAGCATTGTCAAAACGAAAACGTATACCATCCATCATATCACTCCATCTATCCAATGGTTGAATGAGCTGAAATTCAGGTACGATTATATTTGACTCCTCAATGAGCGACCCTGGCAATCTTGATAATGAATCATTTTCAAAAAAAGTGAGATTAGTAATATCATAAGATTTAGAATATTTTGGCTGTTCACTTTCATCAATCTCATACACATATATCAAAGGGTTCTCAACTGCAATTCCATCAATAGCTTCTAGTCCTTGACTAGCTGAAACTTCATACTTTAATAATTTGTCCGATGAGATCTCATTCCTATCGACAATGAAGTACCCTCTATTTCCAGTACCAATATTATTTGTATCAGAAAGAA
The DNA here is from genome assembly GCA_038127595.1 of bacterium. Taxonomy (GTDB): domain Bacteria; phylum Fidelibacterota; class Marinisomatia; order Marinisomatales; family UBA1611; genus TMED80. The sequence continues at coordinate 1,447 of JAYPIC010000119.1, forward strand.
AGATTGCTTCAATATCTCTTTCGTCAGGAAAAGAGATGTTACTTGGTGTATACCCTGGTACAACTGTTATAAAGTTCCTATCAAGTGGAGAGGAACCTTTATCTGTTTCTAAATATGGATAACCCCTATTAGGATTTGGAGAGGATCTTATAAGGTTATTGTAGACATCAAAGTAATCTAAATTTTCTGGCCCCATAAACCGATCAGGGTTTGTTTCAGCCCAAACAGTATCAGAGGTATAGGTTTGCATAGAATCATCAAAAGTATATTCCATTTCGAACGGAGCGAGACCAATGTCATAGGCAACCACAGTATATGTATACTCTACACCATCGACTACATTTGAATCTATAAAAGCATAGGATATTCCAGAATTGACTCCTAAGCTAAACCGAGGAGCAAATGGGTCAAGGCCTACTATAGAAGTGCCTCTTTTGGGGTCATCGGAGTCACAATCTCCACTAGTATAAATGCAATGCTCTTTATCACTATCCAGATCTAGATCAAACTGAGCATAAGGAATCCATCCTACAAAATTACCATCGAAATCATATAATTTATCTTCATTACCACCCCAAGTTACTCCTCCATCAATAGATCGATATAATTTATACCCCTCAAAATCAGCATATCCAGTTAAAGAATCTATTGAAGATTCTGCGCTAGCATCCCATGAGACCAGAACGCGATTATGATCAGCAACAGCATATATTTTAGGAGCATTTGGTTTTGAAAAATGACTAAAAATAACATCAACTTCATCAGTAGATGTTGAACCCTGATTATCTGTTACTTGCAATTGATAGGTATACTTAGAATAAGGCGAGGAAACATTTAAATCTGTTACAATAATTTCCGAACCGCTAAACGATTCTCCAGTTGGACTAACCCATTGATAGGTTAAATCTGAACCATCAGGATCAAATGAGTTATCGGCATTTAATGTTACTGGAGAAGTATTAAATTTTGGAATTCTAGCATCTTCACCAGCATCAGCAACAGGGCAAATATTTTCCTTAATTGTAACAATAACAGTATCTTTATCACTGCAATATTGTTGACCGGCAATGGTCTCTATAATTTCTAATTCGAAATGATACTCAGTATCTACTTGCAAATCAATGGGACTTGTTACAGTAACCTCTGAGGATGAGCTATTGTCAAGGTCTAAGCTACCGTTAATGACAGACCATGAATAAGCTAAACCATTCCAATCCTCATCATATGAATTTTTAGCAGTAATAGTAAACTTTGATTCACATGTAATAAAATCACTTCCAGCATCAGCTATGGGAGCGGCATTTTTAAGGTACATTACTGTGATTGTATCTGTAATAAAATTTTCAGAATCATCAACTGTTACAGAAAACTGATATTCCTGGTCAGAAGAAATTGAAGGAAAATTAAATGAGCATGTAGAAGAGTTTGAATTAACTATGTTCGCATTTAAGCCATCTAAAGACAGCCAATTGAAATTTAGATCTGAATCATCAGGGTCAGAAGATCCAGACGCATCTAAAAGAACATTTAATCCACAACCACTGCTAACAATTAGATCATCTCCTAAATCAGGAATAGGGCACATATTTGCTTTACAAACGACAAGTACAGTATCAAAGTCCTCGCAAATCTCATCATCATCATAAACTCTTAACTGTATTCTAAACTGCTTATCCTCAGTCAAACTTTGTGGGTAATTAAAGTAGGGCTCTGCTCTTCTCGATTGACTACTTGAAAATGAGATACCATCATCTAGAGAAGACCATTCATAATTTAGTGAACCATTCGTAATACTAGAATTAGTTCCATCGAGATAAACACGATAATTACTTCCAACTTTTTTGCCGCCGCAGACAGTCTTATCTTGGCCAGCATCAGAAAAACATTGTTGCCCAAAAATATAGCTGTTAATAATTGTTAAAAAAATAATTACCGATCTTATCATCAGAATTCTATTCC
>JAYPIC010000120.1:0-3368 GCA_038127595.1 bacterium
CCAAAGTTTGAATGGCGCCCCCTCATTAGGTCCGATAATAATATTGTATTCAATGGAAGATATCGAATCGATATTAAACTTATTTTTAAATAAAAGAGCCCCTGAAAAATTTGGATTATTCATTAAGTGCCTAACGATATTTTCATCATCTAGTTCATTCCAATATTTAGATACTTGCGAATGATTAACAATATCACGCCTCCCTAAATCATCCAACTTCTTCCATTTTGGACCAATAAAATTAAAGTACTCAATAGTGTCTGGTAAAATATCTGATGATAAATAAAGATCCCAAGCTCCTGAGCCAGATTGTATATTTTCAAACCCCTCATACCATTGCTTAGTTATTTCGTATTTTAAGGAGTCTTGTTCAATATTTTTAAGTTTTTGGGTATATCCATCAAAATTTTTTAGGACATTTTTATTTGTCCATGATTGCAATCCACTACCACCCCAGCTAGCATGAATGATACCGATAGGGATATCAAGATCTTTATGTAGTTTTTTAGCAAAAAAATAACCTATAGCACTAAAATTAGAAATATTTTTACCTAAAGCACTAACCCACTCACCTTCAGTGTGTTCTAAAGGTTTAACACTTAAGGTTTTTTTAACATTATACATTCTTATTTTAGGATAGTGAGCAGATTTAATTTCGCTATCTGAACTATCTGTTGAATTACAACAGTAATCAAAGGTCATCTCCATATTTGACTGTCCTGCTGCAATCCATACCTCACCAAGTAATATATCATTTATCTCATGAATGTCATTTTCACTTGATAATATCATAGTCTGAGCTTTAATAGCAGAATTAGTTTTTAAATGAATCTTCCAATTACCATTAGCATCAGAAAAAGTAGTTGTATCAAAACCCCAGCTACATAAAATGTCAATTTTTCGGTTTGGAAAATACTTCCCTGTAACTGAAACTAAGGTATCCCTTTGTAAAACCATTCCATCTGAAAACAAGCTCGGAAGCTCAAACTGGCTTTTTTTATCATTCCCACATGACATTATGGATACTAAAATTATAGAACAGAATACTGAATTAAAATTTTTTAAAAACATCAGCATCGTTTTTAAATGTTTTGAATTCTAATACATTTCCACTGGGATCTTTTATGAAAAATGTTCCTTGCTCACCAGATTTATTTTTAAACCTAATCTTAGGATTTATTAGAAAATTAATTTTAAGTAAATCTAGTTTTTTATATAACCCTTCCCATTCATGCCAATCTAATATTACACCAAAATGACTACAAGGAATCTGATCCTCATCAACTTTATTTGAACTGATATAACTGCATTCTTCTGGTGCAAGGTGAGCTACTATCTGATGACCATATAGATTAAAATCAACCCAACTTTCAGACTCTCTACCAATTTTACAGTTAAGTATTTTTTTATAAAAATCTTTAGTTGCATTTAAATTTTTAACAGGAAAAGCTAAATGGAATCTTTTGTATGTGTTCACTATTTCAATTTAAACTTTTAAAATGAATGATAAGTCAATTTTTAAATTATAGTATCAAAATTTAGACTAAGAAAAATACTACTTTAATGAACTTTCAATAAAACTTATTATTTCTCCGGCCACATCTGCACCAGTCAATAACTCTATTCCTTGTAAGCCAGGTGATGAATTTACTTCTAATACTAATGGACCACGTTTTGATCTCATTAGATCAACACCAGCAACAGACAAACCTAAAATTTTGGTTGATTTAATTGCTATTTCTTCTTCCTCTGGCGTCAAATTGATGTGTTTTGTAGCTGCTCCTCTGTGTACATTTGATCTAAACTCACCTTCAGGTGCTACCCTTTGCATAGCTGCAACTACCTTTTTCCCTACAACTATTACTCTTATATCTACTCCACTAGATTCTTTAATAAATTCTTGTATTAGTATATCTGCATCCACTTGTTTAAACGCATTCATTACTGATTCTGCTGCTTTCATTGTTTCTGCAAGAACCATTCCGTTACCTTGAGTACCTTGCAGTAATTTCATTATAAGTGGTGTTTTACCAACCTTTTCAATTACATCATGAATATCCATGGTATGGCTTGCATATCCTGTTATTGGCATATCTATTCCATGTTTAGCTAATACCTGTAATGAACGTAATTTATCTCTAGAGGACTTAATTGCATCTGATTTATTAATTACGAAGTCTCCCATCATCTCAAACTGACGCACAATTGCTGTACCATAGGAAGTCTGTGAAGCACCAATCCTTGGAAGAACAGCATCATAACGCCCTAATTTTTTACCATCATAATAGATTGCTGTTTGGTTTTCGCCAATATTTATATAACACCTTAAATAGTCAATAACATCTATACGATGACCACGTTTTGTGCCAGCGTTGAATAATCTATTTGTAGAATATAAATTTTTATTTCTGGATAAAATAGCTATGTTCATTTATGGATTTTTATTAGTCTAGTTTCCCTGTTAAAAAAGATTTTCTTGGATTTATTCGATAGTTATTATTTAAAGTAGAACGTCCTATTAGAACTGGGTAGGTCATCCTAGATCTCGTGGTTAGGGTAATAATTGTATCAATAGTATTATTACCTATTTTAATTGATATATTAATAAGTGGTCTAAGTTGCTTTTTACCAAATGAGTTTTTTATCATTTTATAACCAATTACTGGCTTTTTTATCATTTTATATGATTTTGACTGGTATAATCTAAATTTAACATATTTAAGACCCTTAAAATTAAATTCCTCTATATGTGTGGCATGTAATGCTGAGATAGTTGCTCCTGTATCTATTTTAGCTTTTAAATGAAAGTTTTTAAAATCAACTAGAGAAATCCACTCTCTCCAGCCGATGTCAATTGTTGGCTTTATATTTTTTTTTTTCATTTTTTTTTAAAAGATTTATAATAAGCACTGTAAATATAATTGATAATGTAATTAGTGGTATTATAAATTAATTTTATGGCAAATTAATAATTTCGTTATGAAAATAATCTGCTATTGTTGAAATAATATCTGATATGCTTATAATCCCAATGGGGTACATTTCATCATTGACAACTGGGACATTTCTAAACCCGCCTACATACATTTTATTCAAAGCATAAGCTAACGGATCTTCTGGGGAGACATATTCAGGATTTGGAGTGATAAATTCATCAATCGTTGTTAATTGAAGGTCATAACCTTTCCCAGTTACTTTAAGCAGAATATCACGCTCAGTTAAGATTCCATTAAGCCTTTCATTTGAGAGAGTTAAAACACAATTATTATTTGTTTTTTGCATATTCTCAAGTACATTTTCAAGACAAGTGCCCAATTCAATGATAAGAGGTTCTCTTAAATCAAAATCTGAAATAGGACTATCTATTT
>JAYPIC010000121.1:0-3331 GCA_038127595.1 bacterium
TAATAGTAGTATTTGCCGAAGAAGTATATAATGTTTTTCTCTTGGTATATATATTTATTAAAGTTTCTTTTAAATTATCATTATTAAGCAGTGGTCTGCTATTTTTATTCAATAATCTTTTTTCAAGAGTTGGAATTGAGCTTTTTAAGTAAATTGTGTATCCATTAGTTCTTAAAAATTCTCTGTTTTTTTTATTAAGTATTATACCTCCACCGCAAGAAACTACAGCTGAATTCCTTTCTCTTAACAAATATTTACTTTCTATTTCTCTAAAATAATTTTCGCCTTTTTCCTCAAAAATTTCTTTAATTGATAATTTTTCATTTTTTTCAATTTCCTTATCAATATCAATTATTGAAAAATGAAGCTTGTTTGCTAAAAGTTTACCAACAGATGATTTACCACTACCCATCATCCCAATAAGATAAAAAATCATTAATATTTTGCAGATACTTTTATGTGCTTGAGAAGTTGCTTCATGGAATCTCCACCAAATTTTTCTAATACTACATCAGCTAAAACAATACACATCATGCTTTCTGCAATTATAGATGCTGCGGGGACAGCACATGAATCTGTTCTTTCTTTATGAGCATCCTTATTTTCTTTTGTCATTATATCAACTGAGCGGAGAGATTTGATTAATGTTGGAATAGGCTTCATTGCCATTTTAACTGTTATTGGCATTCCATTACTCATTCCACCTTCAATTCCTCCAGCATTATTTGAAAAACGTGTATATTTTTTTCCATCCCAACCAATTTCATCATGAATTTCGCTTCCAAATTTTGCTCCAGAGCTAAGCCCCTCGCCGATTTCTATAGATTTATAGGCATTAACACTCATCATTAATGATGTGATTTTGGCTTGTAATTTTCTGTCCCATTGTGTGTATGATCCTAACCCGTAAGGCATTCCTGTTGCGACAACTTCAAATACTCCGCCTACTGAGTCACCATTAGCTTTTGCTTTGTCAATTATTTTGATCATTTCTTGCTCTTTTGCACTATCTAAACACCTAAGTGGAGAATTATCTACAATTTCATTTAATTCACTGGCAGTCATATCATTTGGTACAACTGATTCATCTGTGATATTATGTATCTGTGTTACTCTACTAGCAACACTTATACCAATGTCTTTAAGTAGTTTTCTGCAAACTGATGCAATAGCAACTCTCATCGTTGTTTCTCTAGCACTTGATCTTTCTAAAACATTTCTTATGTCATCAAAATCATACTTTTCAACGCCCGCAAGATCAGCATGTCCAGGACGAGGAAGCGTAACTTTTTTTGGCATTTTTTCTCTTTTTTCAATAGCCATTTTATCTTTCCAATTTTCCCAATCCTTATTTTTAACAATCAATCCTATTGGGGATGCAATTGTTTCTCCTAGCCTTATTCCAGACCAAATTTCAACTTGGTCTTTCTCAATCTTCATTCTCCCGCCTCTTCCATATCCCATTTGTCTTCTTGCAAGTTGTATGTCAATAAATTCCTTTTCTATTTTCAAACCTGAGGGTATTCCATCAAGAATGCCAAGTAGGCCTCTACCATGAGATTCTCCTGCAGTTAGAAATTTTATTTTTGTAAGCATAATTCGTTCTCTAATATGTTTTTAATATGTTTTAAATTGATTTTGTCAAATAGATCATCTTCAAGCCAAATATTCAATGACGCTATTCCTTGAGCGATGAGCATGTCCAGACCACTAATAATTTTTGCTCCTTTTTTCTCACATTGTTTTAACCATTTTGTCTTAATTGGATTATAAATGGTATCAATAACAATACTACCATTTTTGATATTTACATTTGAAGGTATGTCATTTATAAATGGTGACATTCCAAGGGGTGTGCAATTTATAAATACTTCAGGCATTGAATCTGATTTTTTATTCATTCTCTGACTAATCCACTCTTCTAATTTAACTTTATTTTCAATGCTTCTGTTTTCAATTTGTATTGAACTTACTTTGCTCTTAATTAGAGCATATGCTATTGCATAAGCTGCTCCACCGGACCCTATGATTAGGCATGATTTATTTTTTAAATCTATTTTATTTTGATCTAATGTTTTCTTAAACCCAATCCAGTCTGTATTGTAACCTTTGTTAATAGAGACACAGTTTACAGCAGTTATGTTTTGTGCACTACGTCCTCTATTACCTAGGTGTTTTATAATAATATTTTTATAAGGTATTGTGACATTATAACCATCTAGTTTGTTTGAATGTACAAATTTTTCTAATTCAAAAGGCTCTATCTGAATTTTTTCATAGCTTGCTTTTAAACCGATTTGTTTAAAGATTGATTCATGCATTAATGGACTTAGACTATGATTGATCGGATTACCAATTACAGCAAATTTTTTCATTTTATTATATCTTTTAAGGTGTTAAAAAATTCAGGAAATGAGATATCTATGCACTTATGGTCATCTAATTTTGTTTCTCCATTAGCAATTAAACCTGCTATTGTAAAGGCCATTGCTATTCTATGATCTCCAAAAGTTCGGATAGTAGTACCATTAAGTTTTGAAGGCCCTTCTACAGAGAAACCATCATTAAATTCTTCAACAATTGCTCCCATATTACGCAAATTAAAAAGTATTGATTCAATTCGGTCTGATTCTTTCACTCTCAATTCTTCAGCACCTCTAATAATAGTTTTACCTTCTGCTTGAGTTGCTATTACCGCTAAGATAGGTATTTCATCAATCAAACTGGGAACCTTGCTTTTTTCAATGCTTATAGATCTTAATTTTTTATTTTTAATGGAAATATCGCTAACACATTCTCCGCCCTCAAAATTTTCAGAAAGTATGTCCACCTCGACACCCATCGATTTAATAGCATTAAAAAACTCGAACCTTGTAGGATTGGTAAGTAGATTTTTAATAATAAGTTCAGACTGGGGTAGTAAGGATACTGCTCCTGCAAAGAAAGCAGCAGTAGAAGGGTCGGCAGGAACTCTGATATTTAATGGGGATAATGGTTTGGAAATACCTCTAATTGAGGTTTTATTATCATGTATTTCAATTTCAGCCCCTACACTTTTTAACATAATTTCAGTATGATTCCTCGATAAAAACGGCTCTTGATATATAGTCCTATTAGTAGCACCTAGTCCAGCAAATAAAACAGCAGATTTTACTTGAGCGCTGGAAATTTCACTTTGATAATCAATATTTTTTAATTCACTTTTTTCTATGCTAATAGGAGTTTTATTATTTTTGGCATTAATACTCAAATTCATTTTTAATAGAGGCCTGATGATTCTACCCATTGGACGTTTGGATAGTGACTCATCGCCAATAAGAGTAGCTTTAAT
>JAYPIC010000122.1:0-1037 GCA_038127595.1 bacterium
TACAATCAACATTAGGCAATAGATCTCTTCTACTAATTTTTTTATAAGATTTATCAATTACTGAGGAACTGCTTGGATCAAATATGTATATGTCTTTATTCTTTAATACATTGGGAATAAAATGACCTTCATTTCCTCCCCAGTCTATTACTGATTTAATTTCATCGTAGTTAAAATTTTTTTTGATAAATATAAGATCAAGATTTTGTTTTCTATTTTCAATCTCTAAAGAATTTATTCCAACAGAGTCCTTAATTTTGCTATACCATGGCTCATAACAAACTCTTTCTATGTTATAGCTATTTTTTCTATAATCATGATACAAGTTAAATAATTCATTATAAGAATATTCTTTTCTAGGAGATATAAAAAAACAATTAGAACATATAATTATATCAAATCCTGATATGTCAAATGTATATAGATCTAAAGATCATATTGAAATGCCTGATCTTCTTAATAATGATGCCAGTGAATTAATTTTTGAGCGTTTTCCATTTGATCACCCTGCATTTATCCTTTACACATCTGGCACAACTGGACTTCCAAAATCAATTGTCCATGGTGCAGGTGGAACGCTTCTTCAACACTCCAAAGAACTGTTATTACATTGTAATGCTAATAATGAAGACATAGCCTTTTACTATACCACATGCGGATGGATGATGTGGAACTGGTTAATTAGCTTTTTATCAGTGGGTTCAACTATTGTTTTATATGATGGCTCTCCTTTTTTTCCTGATAAAAAAGCAATGTGGAATCTTATTGATGAGCTAGACATTACAATTTTTGGGACCAGCGCAAAATTCATTGATGCCTGCAATTCAAATAATATATTTCCATCTGATTTTACAAAACTTGATTCTCTAGCCCAGATACTTTCGACTGGGTCCCCACTTTCTCCAGAAAGTTTTGATTATATTTACAATAAAGTAAAAAATGATGTCCTTTTAGGGTCTATTTCTGGAGGAACTGATATTATTTCATGCTTCGCATTAAATAATCCAATCCTGCCTGTTTTTAGAGGGGAACTACAA
>JAYPIC010000122.1:1047-3309 GCA_038127595.1 bacterium
GAACTACAATGTCGTGGCCTTGGTATGGATGTTGGAGCTTTTAATGAAAAAGGTGAGCCGGTTTTAAATGAAAAGGGTGAACTTGTGTGTAGTTCTCCTTTTCCCTCCATGCCAATATCTTTCTGGAATGATGAAAATGGAGAAAAATATTTTAATGCCTATTTTAACAAATATAAGAACACATGGGCTCATGGTGATTTTATCGAAATTAATGATCATGGTGGTGTAGTTATCTATGGCCGAAGCGATGCCACCTTAAACCCAGGCGGTGTTCGTATTGGTACATCTGAGATATACCGTATGGTAGAATCTTTACCCGAAGTTGACGATAGTCTAGTCATTGGTCAAGAATGGAATAATGATCAGAGAATCATCTTATTCTTGAAACTTAAAAAAGCAAAAAAACTAACAAATGAACTTTCAGATGTTATCAAACAAACGATTAAAACTTCCTTATCTCCTAGACATGTACCATCACTTATCTTTCAGGTAGAAGATATACCATATACAATCAGCGGTAAAAAGGTTGAATTAGCTGTGAAAAAAATTATTGAAGGTGATCATGTGGTTAATCAAGATTCACTTAGCAACCCTGAATCACTAGATCTTTATCGTTCAATTCCAGAGTTATTAAACCGATGAAAGATGTTTATCTAAACCCTGAACTCTATGATGCACTGCATAATGATATTGGAACAGATGAAAATGTAATCAAATACTATGCAAAAAAATGTAATGGCTCTGTTTTAGAGATTGCTTGCGGAACTGGCAGGTTATCAAAATATATTATTGATCTAGGTCTACCATATTCTGGCATTGATAATAGTAAGCCGTTTTTAAATGTCTCCTTGCAGAAATTTGGAAAAAATGGAACGTTCTTATATCAAAATATGCAAGATTTTAACCTCTCTGAAAAATTTGATTTCATTTTTATAGGTTTTAATTCTTTTCTTCATAATCTAACAGATGAAGATGCTCTAAACTGTCTTAAATGTGTTAGAAATCATCTTAACAGTGATGGCTTATTTCTTTTATCTATTTTTCTTCCAGACCCTGAGTTTTTATATAGAAATGAGTATCTACATGAGGCTAGATCTTTTTTTGACTACAATGGTAAACAGTGCAGAGTAATGGAAAAAAATTCCTATGACGATGAGACTCAGATCAATAGTTTGACTTGGCAGCTAGAGATTAATGGCAAACTAACAGATGAAACATATTTTTTTAAGCAGCGGATGTTTTATCCCCATAAAATGCATCTTCTATTCCAAGAATCTGGATTTAGTGTACAAGAAAAATTTGGCGATTGGGATATGAATCCCATGGATGAAGAAAGTCCCCTACAGATCTACATCTGCAAGTAAAATCAATTTCGTTTGATTGGCTCTCTATACGGTTGAAATGGAATCATTAAGAGACCTTTTAAACTAGAGTGATCTTCCTCATTCATGTGCGTATCCAAACCATATACCAATGAATCCATCTTTTTCTCATAAACAGCAGTACCAAAAATATGATCCCAGAAGGAAAAAATATTACCGTAATTCGTATCTGTGTACGGTTGAACGTAATGATGATGAACTTTATGAAAGTGTGGCGTTACAAATATAAAGGATAGTAAATGATCCATTGTTTTTGGCATTTGGATATTTGCGTGAGATAAATGTGCAAAAAAAGCAGAAATAGTCTGGTATAGCATAACAAGGCCAAAGGCTGGACCGACAACAAGTACGGCTAATGTTGTAAAAGCCAAGCGCATAATATTCTCACCAGGATGATGTCTTAATCCACTAGTAACATCGACGTGAGTATCAGAATGGTGAATTATATGAAATCTCCACATCCATCGTACCTTGTGTTCGAGAAAATGTACCAGCCACGCTCCTATTAGGTCCATCAAAGCCAGTCCAACAATGATATACAAAACAACTGGAAGTTTTACCATCTGCAAAATACCAAATTGATTTTTACTTGTGTACTCAACTGCAGCAACAATTAAGGCAGCACCAAAAAGATTGATAACGAGCGTTATTAATGTAAAGGTTATATTGATAGCGGCGTGCTTACCTTTATGGTAATTAAATCTAAATAATGGTGTTAGAGATTCAACTATGAGAAAAAAAGATAATCCTGTAACTAAAAATAACGTTCTACCAAAGGTAGGTATGTTTTCAAAATAGATTAGGATATCCTGCATGAAAAGCTACCTTATTTCAATAATATCATTTTTTTCATGTGATGATGATCTCCAGCCTGTAAAGT
>JAYPIC010000123.1:0-3226 GCA_038127595.1 bacterium
TTGTTAAAATAAATTTAAGCGAATACGTTCAAGACATTGATAATTTAGACTCTGAAATCAGTTGGCAATTTGTGATCATGGATACATCTCAGTTAGATGAAGATTTTCCTTTGGCTAGTGTTATCGTTGGTCCAGGAACGCCTAAGGCTGTTCAAACTAAGTTAATGAAACAGTATATGGGATTTGATCCGTCAAAGGGCATTGACATTCCTACATTGGCTCGAAGGTCAGGGAATACTATGCAAATGTTATCGATGGAGAATTCTTTGATTTCAATCGATATTGATACTACAACTGATGAAAATACGTATGCAGTTTTCTCTAGCGATTCAAATTATTATGGTTCTAATCACAGAGTAATTTTTAGTGCGATTGATCCTTTTGGTGCACTTGATAAAGATACAATTATCGTTAATATTTTGCCTGAGAATGATCCGCCTGTTGTAGCAGCAATAGATACAATAGTGATAAATGAAAACGATTCTATCTGGATTGATTTTTCTCAATTTACTTCAGATGTTGATGATACTACATTAACATTCACAATTGAAGGTGTGTACAATACAGATTCCATAAATTTCTTCTCTGAACCTTACTTGTCTGACGGCGCAGGTGATACCGTATTATTTGATCCATTTGATCTTTGGTCCGGGGTTGCAAATTTCAGGGTTACAGCATCGGATGAAGAAGCTGAAAGTTCTCAGCTATTTACATTGAATGTACTAAGAGTGCCAAGACCGGATATTGAGGTATCATTGGTTCAAAATAATGCTTTTTCTAGCTATGTCAGCATAATCATTGTTGATAAAGAACAAAAAACAAAATTTTTACAGTTAGAGGTTCAAAACCAGCGTATTGATATAGATACTGTAGCTGCATTTACCTATACTGGTGATTTTAGTTTTGGTATAGGTGGAGGTTATTCATTTGATGTTCTAGCCGTTGCTGAGGTAGGTAGGACTATTTACACAAATACATTTAATTTAGCCCCAGCTAGAGTTTCAAATCGTTGGTATGCTAATAGCTCAGATGGAAGATTTAGTGTGGCTGGTGATCCTGGAAGTGTTGACTCAGATCAGAACTTTTTGATTGTTGATAGTTCTCTCTTTATTAGCAACTTCTCTGATCAGGCATCTTACGTGCTAGGTGATGAAACATATTTATTTAATAAACCTATAGAAATTCATTTTGGAAGTTTGAGAGAAGATCTTTCTATCTATCAAAGGGAGAATGGTGTAATCTGGAAAGAGCTTCCATCAATTAACCGCGATGGTCAGATTTTAACATATACTGAAAATGCAGGTTATTTTAGGCTTGGACCAAAAACAATTATTGTCCCTGAAGAAACGGATCTACATCAGAACTATCCAAATCCTTTTAATCCTTCGACAACGGTAAAATATGACATTGGTTTAATGGATGGCCTAGAACAAAGAGTTAGTGTTAACGTTTATAATGTTGTAGGTCAACACGTTACAACATTAGTTAACAATGTAAGCCAGGTCGGGCAGTTTTATGTTAAATGGGATGGTGCTGATAAATTTGGTAAAACGTTACCCTCAGGCATTTATTTTGTTCAGCTAAAAACTGACTCTGGCATAATTAAAAATAAAAAGATGATGTTTTTAAAATGATAACTAATAATTTAATAAAAGCGATTAAATTTTTATGGGTTCTACCATTTTTATTATTTTTAACGAATTGTAGACAACCTGTAATTCCTACGGAAGAAGATCTTGCAGGTTATGGATGGACATTGTATGAGACTGGAAAATATCAAGAAGCTAGAGAATGGTTCTATGATGCAGTTGCAAAAGATTCTTCCTATGCTGATGGTTATAATGGTATTGGTTGGTGCTTTGGAAAGTTAAGGCAGGCTGACTCAGCTGCAGTCTACTTTCACATTAGTCAGACAAAACCTTTTGATTCATATGATACCCCTGATCTTGACCTCGATCTGTATGCAGGGCTAACATTTGCTTACAGCGGGATGCATATCGATTCTCTGGTTAGAGAATATTCTACTTATGTACTAGTTGATAGACCAGAGCTTGGACCATGGTATTTCAGTCATGATCAAAAAATAAATCATTTAGATGTGAGATTAGAGCTTGCATTAGCAGACTTTAATATGGGTTACTTTACATCTTGTAGAGATAATTTACAGTCAATTTACAATGACACATATTACCAAAGTTTTCCTGCTAATATTGTTAAGGCGCTTACAATGAATGTGGAAACACTATCAGGAAGAGCTGAGTTAGCACAAACACTTCAATCTCTTCAACAAACCCTCAAAAACATTTAATTACTCTGGATATTATTTCAGATTTTCCCAGCAATCAAAAAGATGATTCTTTTTGGATGAAAGAAGCATTTAAATTATCTGAGAGGGCATTTTCTAAAGATGAAGTGCCTGTTGGAGCTGTAGTTGTAATGCATGATAGGATAATTGGAAAAGGTTATAATCAGGTTGATTCGCTGGGAGATCCTACAGCACATGCAGAAATACTAGCAATTACCGCAGCAGCAAACACAATAGGAGATTGGCGATTAAAAAATTGCACAATTTATGTAACAAAAGAACCTTGCTCAATGTGCGCAGGTGCTATAGTAAATTCTAGACTCTCACGCGTAGTTTTTGGAGTATATGATGATGATAAGGGTGCATGTGGATCTTTATATCAAATTTGTGGAGATAAAAGATTAAATTCGGATACCGTTATTAAAGGCGGAGTACTTGAGAAGCAGTGTAGGGCAATTTTAAAAGAATTTTTTTCGGCTAGAAGAGATGATAGATAATTTTTTTTGGCTTGTAAATTTTTAACTTAACTAATAATTATACATGCGAGGAAATGATGAAGCTTATCGTTTTAATATTATCCATTTTTTTAAGTTTAAATTGTGAGAATCCTGATCCACTTGATGTTGAAATATACAAGCTAGACAATGGCTTGACTGTTATGTTGAATGAGGATCGCAATGAAACTAGTGTTTTTGGTGCTGTTGTTTTGGATGCTGGAGGAAAAAGAGACCCTTCAGATGCTACCGGCATAGCGCATTACTTAGAGCATGTGCTTTTTAAAGGCACTTCAGAGCTAGGAACTACAGATTATGAAAAAGAAAAAGTTTTCTTAGATAGTATAGCTTTTTTATATAGCGTTAAAAAAGAGCGATAAAGAAAGACTTAGCATTCAAAAACACATTAACAAACTCAGTATTAAGG
>JAYPIC010000124.1:0-2801 GCA_038127595.1 bacterium
GGCATGCAGGTTGGCATAGGGATATTCAGTATTGGCCCTTTTGGGAACATTCTGGCGTATTAACAGCTTGGATTGCCCTTAATGATGTCAGGGAAAATTCTGGGCCTGTTAGATATATAGTTGGAAGTAATCATTGGGCTGACATAGAAGGCACAGATTTTTTTAATAAGGATGTCAAAGCGCAAGATGGAATGATTAATAAATATCACAAGAAATACAATATAGTAGATGCGGTAATTTCTGCTGGGTCTATTTCTATTCATTCTTCCAGGACATATCACTCCTCTTTAGAAAATAATAGTGGCAGTGATAGAATTGGGATGGTTGTTCATTTCGCTACTGATTTGGCTAAAAGAGTTGATATTAGTGGAGAACATTCAAAATATTTGGATATACTTGATGATCAATCTATTTGTCCAGTTATATATGATTCTTAATTTGCGCTATAGTTTTTCCTTTTATAAATAATGCAGAGATAATTTTATGTCTAGTAGTACTATTGGACTTAACAATGAGTTAAGAAAATATATGTTAGATGTCTCTTTTAGGGATGATGAAATATTGAGGCAACTTA
Organism: bacterium; assembly: GCA_038127595.1. GTDB lineage: Bacteria > Fidelibacterota > Marinisomatia > Marinisomatales > UBA1611 > TMED80. The sequence goes on from JAYPIC010000124.1 coordinate 575, forward strand.
GAGAAGAGACTTTAACACTGAAAGAAGCGCAGATGCAAATTTCACCAGAGCAAGGTGCTCTACTATCCATATTGACAAAAATACTAAATGCAAAAAAAACATTAGATATTGGAGTCTTTACTGGATATAGTTCTTTAGTCGTAGCCAGAGAGCTTCCGAATGATGGTTTGATAGTAGCTTGCGATACCAGTATTGAATGGACAAGTATCGCTAAAAAATATTGGAAATTAGCTGGTGTTGATAATAAAGTTGATCTTCACCTTGCTCCAGCAATAAAAACATTAGAAAAGCTGATTGAAGATGGGCAGGGATCTACATACGATTTCTCATTCATTGATGCTGATAAAATAAATTATCAATCCTATTACGAATATTCTTTAACTCTAGTAAAACCTGGTGGTATCATTGCTATTGATAATGTTTTATGGAGCGGGCAAGTTATAGATGAGAATGATTCCGAGCCAGCAACTAGAGCGATTAGATCTTTTAATGAAAAATTATATCAAGATGATAGAGTTTCCATTTCAATGGTTCCAATAGGCGATGGTTTAACATTGGCATATAAAAAGTAATATTTTGTAAATGAGTATGAAAAAAATAACTTATATATTCTTTTTTCTTCTTTTTATTATTTTCAATATTAAATGCACTAAAAACCGTACCGAGAATGAAATTATAGAACCTCCAGCCAAGGTAAAATCATTTCCAGAGTTAAGTGAGCGGAATAGATTACTGGGCGCGCTTTTGCCTGAGAGGACATGCTATGATGTTCTTCATTATATGATTAATATTGATATTGATATAGATAAAAAATATATAAAAGGGTTCGTTGATATTAAGTCTATTGCTACTACAGACTTTTCTAAACTACAATTTGATTTAGCAAGGAAAATGAAATTAAATAGAGTAGAGTATCTTGATAAAAACTTGAAAACCAGTAGAAATAAAGACGCAGTTTTTGTTGAATTTCCGCTAATTAGAGAAGGTGAGAATTTTACCTTTCGTGTTTACTATGAGGGAAAGCCTTTACAAGCAAAAAATCCGCCTTGGGATGGAGGATTTGTATGGGAAAAAGACAAAAAAGGCCGTCCGTTTATATCTGTAGCATGTGAAGGGGAGGGTGCAAATATATGGTGGCCCCTTAAAGATCACATTGCTGATGAGCCTGATGAAGGCGCTACAATGACTTTTACAGTGCCAAAAGAACTATATTGCGTAAGCAATGGAAGGCTTCTTGCAGTTTTAGATAGTCCAGATGAAACAAAAAGAATATTTACCTGGACCGTAAATAATCCAATAAATAACTACAATATTTCTGTTCAATTAGGTCATTACATTACAATAAAAGATACTATAGTAAGACATAGTGGTATTGATACTCTAACTTATTATGTTTTGGATTATCATGAAGAAATTGGAAAAAATCATTTTAAACAATCGAAAGATATCATACGATTTTTTGAAAAGTATTTTGGAGAATTTCAATGGTGGAATGATGGTTACAAACTTGTAGAGGTATCATATTTAGGCATGGAACATCAGTCTGCAGTTACTTATGGAAATAATTGGAGTAATTGGGGTGGCGAAAGAAGTTGGACAAATAAATACTACGGTATTGTTGATGGTCTACTTTTTCATGAAACTGCTCATGAGTGGTGGGGGAATAGCATAACAGCTATTGATCCAGCACATATGTGGATTCAAGAAGGATTTGCTGTTTATAGTGAGGCTCTATACATAGAGCATAAGCTTGGATATAATGTTATGATAGATTTTCTATTAAAAAAAAGACAGGGTATTAAAAACAATCTGCCCATAGTTGGTCCTGTCAATGAAAACTATTGGGCTTTTGGGGACAGCTATAATAAAGGTGCATGGGTCCTTCACACATTGAGGAATGCAATTAATAATGATGATCTATGGTTTTCAACTTTAAAGAAATTTGCTGTTGACAATGCGAAAGGTCATGTTTCTACTGAAACGTTTTTAAATTATATAATAAGAGAAACTGGAAAAAATTACCAATTGGTCTTTTATCAGTATTTTTATGATCACAGACCTCCCACTTTTGAATATTATCAAGAGGGCCAAATGTTTTACTATCGCTGGTCAAATGTAGTTTCAGGTTTTGCTATGCCTGTAGATATAGATCTAAATGGGGTCGAAAAAAGGCTAGAGGTATCTGAAAAATTGAGTTCAATAAATATATCAGAACACTCTGTTATAC
>JAYPIC010000125.1:0-2731 GCA_038127595.1 bacterium
AATTGTTGGAAAAAATCTGAGACAGCTTTTTTCGAAGATGTATACTTTAATCCTAACTCACTTTTCCCCCTACTATTGTCGAAGTGAAAATCATGACCCACATTTTTTTTAATAAAAGACCTTTTAACACCTAACATTGGCGCTACAAGCCAAACAAGAAATTTCGGAGTAGTTGATTTAGGGGTTGGGTATTTATCGCCAAATTCACTCCTAAGGTATTTCCCAATTTCAAGTAGCTTATAACTGTTTTCTGAATCTATATAACGCCCATTTGCTTGATCATTTAATGCAGCTAATATATGGGCTTTGGCAACATCTCTAACATCTACCATAACCCATCTGCATTATAAACTTTTTGCTTTCAAAATTTGCATGGGGATTTAATGCTGGGCCAACGACAAATGAGGGGTTTATGGTTACAAGTTTCCAACGATTTTGAGCTTCATTTAACTTCCAGGCTTCTTTCTCAGCCTGCTTTTTAGAGTAGCTATATTCTCCATCATCAGGTGTCGATGAATGATTCCACATTTCTTCATTAAAAGTTTTATTTGGAATATCATTTGCATCTTCTGCATTTCCATAGATGGCTGCAACACTACTCGTTAATATAACTTTTTTTACAGTCTCCATTTCATTTACAGATGAAAGAACGTTTCTTGTTCCTTTTACAGCGGGATCTATTACCTCAGTTTGAGGGTTCTTCGAATCCATAATAAATGGCGATGCAGTATGAAAAACAATTTCACAATCTTTCATTGCTTTCGTGTATGACCCTTCATTTAATAGATCAGATTCAAAATACTTTAGCTCCCCTTTTGATTTGGATGCTATCTCATCAAGATGTTTTGTCTTTTCTTTGTTCTCTTTGTTTCTTACCGCTGCATGTACGGTGTGTCCCTCTTCAAGAAGTAATTTTACTATCCAACTAGCTATATACCCAGTTGCACCTGTAACTAGTACTGTTTTCATTTTTTCACCCATAATAGCTCCTTAAAATATTTCTGCTCCAATAGTATTTAAACGATACTCAAAATAATCATTATCTGTGAGTATTATACTTGCCGTATCTATATCAATCCCTTTTTCTGCAGCTAGGTGCTTCTTCCAATTCTTTGCTTGTTTCGTATTAAGCGACAGAACTGAAAACTGGCCTTCTGCTACCACTTTACGCCCTTTCGAAGATAACGGAAATACTATATCACCATCTTTCACCTTAAATCTTATCTTCTTACTTTTATCATCTTCACTGCTAACTTGCAACCAACAGCCTCGCATTGGGCAAACTTCTTCAATTAACCCTGTTACTTTTACGATACTATTTATATAATCATCTTTGTTTTGAATCAATTCGTCTACCCCATACACTTTGTCTGTTTTTGACATATTTCCATACAAACCAGAGGGATTTGGTTTTTTTAGAAGTTTTTGTTCTGAATCATTCGAATCGCAAGAAAAACATACTACTAATGAAAAGATTAATAATACTCTAAATATCATAATTAAAAGATACTGAGTTTTTAATCTAATACTGTATGATAAATCCGAAATTATAATGGTTATATGGTATGATCTTTAAAGGGTGCTGCATGCAGTTTGTAGAATAAAAGAAAATATAAGCCTGTGAAAAACGGTATAAGGATTAATTCACCAGAGAAAAAAGATAACAACAAAAGCATAATTGATGATAAGTGCAAAACTAATTTTGTGTATTTCCGATGAATTTTTGGCCAAAAAAATATTTCATCAGTATAAAGTTTTGTGAGACCTAAAATTAGTACTGTCCAAGGATATCCAAAATACTCAACCCCGTTTGTAAATATCTTATGATAAAGCGCAATTCCACCAGCTAGATACCATATACAAATAAAAAAGCCAATAATAATCATAAAAGGCTAAAAAGGATAAAAACAGCTACTCTTCCTCATCAGAAATTTCGGTCGATTCCTCAATGATTGCGAATAATACAAAACCAAATACCAATGTTAAAATAAAAGCAATGTACCTGCCAACTAAAAGCCACTGTATGCAAAGTAGCAATAAAGGAAGAATAAGGATATAATTAAAATTAATTTTCTTTGAAAACTTCATTTCAAATGAAATCTACAATCTTTTTTAGCAATAAATGAAAATTTTTTACAATCCAAAATTTCTAATTGATTTGTATTTTCAACTATGGATAAAAAAATTAAAAAAACATTTAATTGGGGTATAATTGGAACTGGTGGGATTGCAAATGCATTTTCAAAAGATCTAGATCTTTTAGACAACCATATGGTATCAGCAGTGCTTTCAAGGACGATGAGGAACGCACAAAACTTCTCAAATAACTTAGTTAACTGCAAAGCTTATAATAACATTGATTTATTCTTAGAGGATGAAGATATATGTGCTGTGTATATAGCAACCCCTAATACTCTCCACTGCATTCAAACCATTAAATCTCTACAAGCTAAGGTTCCAGTATTATGTGAAAAACCATTTGCTATGAATCTTGAAGAAGCGAGTCAAATGATTGAACAATCAAAAAAGAACTCTACTGCTTTACTAGATGGAATGTGGATGAGATACTTGCCCCATATTACTAAGTTAAGGGAACTGTTATCGAACAATGCCATTGGTAACATTGAGTCTATTTATGCATGTCATGGGCAAAATCTAAGATGGTCTGATAATCCAAGATTATGGACCAAAGAGCTAGGCGGAGGTGCATTATTAGATCTTGGTATATATG
>JAYPIC010000126.1:0-2701 GCA_038127595.1 bacterium
CTCTAGGTGTTAAATCTATAAATCCAAACGTACCGACTTCAGCACCAACTCTGAAACGTAGTCCTAATAATTTGAGCATGTAAGGAGCCTCAATGCTAACCTTTCCTTGCATGCTTGGCTCCCAAGATGATTCGTTTAAACCATATTCCTTCCAAAGAGTATAATTTACTAGCCTAGCAGAAGCTCCGGAAATATCAACGCTCCATCCAGAACGTTCTATTTGCCCAGCTGCCTCAATTTGTTCTTCGTCAATATCCTCTTCATCAATTATTTCATTATCTTCATAATATTCATCATCATATTCTTCGTCGTAGTCTTCTTCATCTTCATAATATTCATCATCATCTAGAAATTCTTCTTCATCTGCAAACTCGTCTTCTTCAAGTTCATATTCTTCCTCATCTCCCCATGATATCTCCCCTTCCTCATCTGGATCTTGAGCTTGAAGATGAGAATAGGGGACACAGATCCCAATGAATAGGAACGTAAATAAGCATCGAAATACTACCATTTTTAGAAGATAAAGTATATTTTTTACAAACATTTTATTTTTTTATAAGAATGAAATTTTGACCTAAACTCAGACCAAAAGCGAAAAACTCCCTACCTCAAGAGTACACCTTACGGTGGGAATATATAATACATAGAAAAACAAGGCAAATTTAAAATGTGATAATTTTATAATTCTCTTCTCTTGAATTGCATAAAATTTATGGATGTAATTAGCTGATAATATTTACCTAATCAGAAATTTGAGTTTTGTTAAACTGATGATACAATGATACTAATTTCTCATCAGACCATTTTTTAATTTCTGGCTTACTTTTTATTTTAAATAGCAATTCACAAAGTTCTTTTTCTTCAAGATCAATATTTAACTTTTTTAAACGGTAATTGAGGGCATCTTTTCCAGAAAACTTATCAATATAGTGACGTCTTTTTCTATTGAATTTTCTAGGATCTGTAGGCTCATACAAAGATCCATCTTTTATTACAGATGATACATGTAAGCCTGCTTTGTGAGTGTAGGCGTTTTTCCCCGTAATTGGCCTGATATCATTATTTGTAATATTTGAAATCTTTTCTACATAAGATGAGATATCATTTAGAATCTTAAAATTCCAAAAATTTTTGACATTAAATAGCTCATCTAAAGCCGTTACAACCTCAGCCAAAGAAGAAATTCCACATCTTTCTCCTAAACCATTCACTGTAACATCAACGCACGTTGCACCAGATTGAATAGCTTGAAGCGCATTAGCAGTAGCCAAACCGAAATCATTGTGAAAGTGCCCATGAATTGGAATTTTTATTTCTTCAACAAGCCTGGAAAAAATATTACTGACTTTAGCTGGATGTAAAACACCAACAGTATCAGCGAAACTAAATCTATCTGCACCTGCTTTTTCAATTAGTTTTGCTATTTTAATTAGAACCTCAAAATTTGTCCTTGAAGCATCTTCAGCGGTGAAGCGCACATTAAGTTTGTGCCTTTTAGCATAAGAAATGCTATCTATTATCATCTCCAAAGCTTTTTCTTCATTAAGCCCATATTTTTTTTCTAGATGATCTTCATTAATATCAAAAAAAAGACCTATCCATGGAACATTTAAATCTATTATTTGATCAATATCAGCCTTAAGAAGCCTGCTATGAGCAATTATTTTCGAATCGAGATTTAAATTAGATACTTTCTCAATGAAAGAATAAATGTCTTTAGAAACTACTGGGTGACCTACCTCTATGAAATCGACACCAAATTGATTTAGCAATTTTACGATTTCAATCTTTTGTGAAATTTTGAATGAAACTCCAGGAGTTTGCTCGCCCTCTCTTAAAGTAGTATCTAGTATCTGTACTTTTATGTTTTCCATTTGGTATTTTAGACTAATAAAACATCAATATAAGGTGCCCGGGCAATATTATATTAAAATTATATCTTCTCAAAGTATCTTTCACTTTCCATTAATACTTTAGGTGCAAGTAGTAAAGTTCCTACCATAGTAGGAATGACCATCAATGCAAATGCACTATCCATAAAATTTATTGCAATGTCAATTGATATTGTAGAAGCAACTATTATCATGAGGACATAAAAAACATTATAAAAAGTCTTCCATTTAGTACCAAAAATATATGAAGTACACTTTCTACCATAATAAGAATAACCAAACATTGTAGAAAGTGAAAAAGTAATTACAGCAATCATTATTAAAATTTTACCCAAAATACCTAATTCATTTTCAAAGGCAACCACGGTCATTGAAACGCCGTTAAGGTCCTGACTATACACTCCGCTTAATAATATCACGAATGCTGTAATTGAACAAACAATAATAGTGTCAATAAGTGGCCCAAGCATTGCCACTAGACCTTCTCTTACAGGTTCGTTAGTTTTTGCCGCACCATGAGCCATTGTTTCAGTACCTGATCCTGCCTCATTAGAGAATAATCCCCTTCTAACACCAATGCTTATAACTGTACCAATTGCTCCTCCTGCAACAGCATCACCACTAAATGCATCTGAAATAATAAGGATAAAGATACTTGGTATGTCTTGTATATTTTTGAATAGAACAATAATAGCCGCAAACAAATATATACCAACCATAATGGGCACAATTTTTGATGCAACTATTGCTATTCTTTTTATTCAACCAAATATGACAATATATACTAGAAAAGAAACTAAAAAAAATTT
>JAYPIC010000127.1:0-2695 GCA_038127595.1 bacterium
TTGATTATGGTAAATCTTCTTACATTGGTAATGCAAACAGAGCATTGAGTGAGGATCCCAATAAAGTAATTAATCATTCTTCAATCTTCATATCAGAATTAAAAAAAACTGGCGTACTATCATGTGCAAAACATTTTCCTGGGCAGGGCTCTGGGATCGGGGACACGCACAAAGGATTAACTGATATAACTAAAACCTGGTCTGAAGATGAACTTTTGCCCTACCAAAAACTTATTGAACAAAATGAGCTGGATATGGTGATGATATCTCATGTATTTCACAGAGGATTAGATCCGAATCTACCAGCTTCATTATCAAATAAGATAACCACTGAATTATTAAGAGATGAAATAAAATTTAATGGTGTCATCATTTGTGATGATCCAAGTATGAAAGCAATTTCAGAAAATTATTCTCTTGAGGATACTTTTTGTTTAATGATCAACGCAGGAATAGATATGTTCTGTTTAGGAAATAACTTATCCTATGATGTGAATTATATTCCAAAATGTATTGATGCAATTAAAAGCGGAATTAGAAATAAAAGAATTAGTCTCGATTTAGTAGAAAATTCAATTTCAAGAATCAATAAACTAAAGAAAAATATTTAGGCTAATGAATCATAAACACATACTAGGAATCGATGGCGGAGCTTCTAAGGTCTTTTCACAATTATATATTTTTAAAGATAATAATACAGTTATTGATCAATTGGACACATATGAATGTAGGTATGATGAAATAAATGGTCATAACCAATCCTTTAGCCCTGTTTCATTAAACGTTCAAAAGAAAGAAATGAAGGATAACACTTATAAAATAAATAATGATGAAAAAATGCAAGCCGGTGTAGTAGTTAAGGCTATAATGAAATCAATTGAGTACTTCACAAAGGATAAGATAGATCATTTAGGATTTTGTTTTCCTGGTATAAAAATGAAAGAAAAGGATGGAATATCAATTATGGCAAATGGTCCAAGAAATCCTTACATGCTAAAAGAACTAAACGAAAATATTGCTAAAAATATTGGTTTGAATATTAAACTAAAAAAAATATATGACGACTCCTTGTCTTGCGTTAATGGAGAGAAGTTTTCTCCAAATGGTAAATTAAAAGAAATTTCAGATGCCATTTATATTGGGGGTGGTACTGGAATTGCTGATGGAATACTCCATAATAAAAAATTAATCGATCTAAGTGTGGACAAAAATTTAAAAAAATCATGGGAAATTATTATGCCAAATGGAGAGACCGTTGAAGAATGTATGTCTTTAGCTGGATTATGTAAAAAATGGGAAAAAAGAAAACCCATATCAATTGAACTTCTAAATGATTTATTTGATAAGGCTAGTGAAAAACATGAAATGGCTACAGACATAATTGAAACAGCAGGCCAAGCATTTCAACTATTAATTGATGAAAGAATAAATTTTTTCAAAGATTATAACCGATTTCCAGAAAAAATTATAATTGGTCAGAGGATGGGACAAATTTTAAAAAAAGAAAATCATCCATTAAAAATTATTTTTGATAATTATAACACTCATGATATTCCAATTGAATTATCTTCTAGTGATAATACTGCTGCATTGGGTGCAGCACAATATGCAATAAATGAATAAAAATCATAATAACGAACCGGTAATGTCCATAGGTCTTATACTTCCGGAGGATAGTCAAAAAAATGTTTCAATAACTTTATTTGGAGAAAAATTTGATTTATTGATAGATGATGTAAAACAAGTTGAATTTAAAAATGATTTTAACGTTGGTATTCGTGGTAACAAATTGAGTTTAAACGATATTCATTGTAATGAGATAATCATTAAAAACAATGATAGAGAGCTGGCTAACTATATTAAAGTTGATCCAGTCATTGCAGGCAGAGGTTTTCATTGGCAAAAATCCATAGATATAAAGGTTTTGGGTGATCTTGTTGTTAAAAATATCGACCAACAATTATTTGTAATTAATAAAATATTTCTTGAAGATTACTTGATGTGCGTTGCCACATCAGAAATGGGAGCAAAATGTCCGCAATCTTTGTTAGAGGCACAAACGATAGTGGCAAGATCTTGGATACTAGCTGCGAAAGAAAAAAAGCATCAAAATTTAGAATTAGATGCATGCAACGATGACTGCTGCCAACGCTATCAAGGCATTTCTAATGTAGTTTTATCATCGGTGCAAGCTGCTCAAAATACTAGGGGAAAAGTCTTAATTCATGGAGATACAATTTGTGACGCTAGATATTCTAAAAATTGCGGCGGCATATCTGAAAGAGGTAATAATGTATGGGGTATTAATTTCCAACCATACCTTGATTCAATTATCGATAGTGAAAATACTGATACAATCGACTTATCAAATGAAGAGAATTTTAAAGAATGGCTTATAAACCAACAAAACTCATTCTGTGGACCAAAGTATATTAATGAGGCTTATCTTGGACAATATCTAGGCAATGTCGATGAAAAAGGAGAATATTACAGATGGAAAATATCATATACAAATAGCGAACTGGTAAAGATCATTCATGAAAAATCAGGGAAACAATTTTCAAAAATTATTATGATTCATCCGATAGATCGAGGAGCTTCTGGCAGAATCTTAACAATGAAGATTATGGGTAAGGATGAAAATGGAAATGATACCTCACTGAACATTAACTCTGAATATGAAATAAGAAGAATA
>JAYPIC010000128.1:0-2570 GCA_038127595.1 bacterium
AGATACTTGTCCATCCAAATGGTAGCATTTACATATGTCAATATGGAGGTGGTCTTACAATATTTAAAGATGGAAAATCTAAAAGATATGGTCCGGAGCAAGGATTGAGTGACATTAGAATACATCATATGGCATTAGACTCTGATGGTAATTGTTGGTTGGCTTCTGATGGTTCAGGTATTTTTAAATTTGACGGAAATAATTTTACTAGATTTGATGTAAAAGATGGTTTGGTAGCTCCTGAGATAAACCATATATATGTAGATGACTATGATAAAATTTGGGCCGGAACCTATGGTGGGGGTGTCGCTATTTTCGATGGTCAAACTTGGGTCTCGCTTGATAAAAGAGATGGTTTGATAAATAATACTATAGCATCTATTACATCAATGTCAGGAAATACTTATTGGTTTTCAACATTTAACGGCTTGACAAAGTATAGACCTAATACAAATATGGGGTTTGTAAATATTGAGAGCATAACCACTCCTTCAAATAAATACAAACAAGAAGATAAAGATTGGAATAAAATTGAATCACCCACAAATAATCGAATTAGATTTGACTTTAATGCTTCGAATTATAATACGGTTCAAGAAAAGCAAAAATTTCATTATCGAATTTCTCATAAAAGCGACAAAGATAAAATTTGGAGTCAAACAATTTCCAGCAATTACTTTGAGTGGGTTCCAGAGCAAGCTGGTCAATATACATTTGAAATTCAATCAATTGATAGAGATTTAAATTATTCTGCTCCAATGAGCGCTACGTTTACTATCCTTAATCCATGGTATTTAAATCCAAAAACGGCAATACCATTTTGGGGTATTATTTCTTTGCTTATTGGAATGACCGGCTTTAGTTCTAAAAAATATCTCAATCAGAGAAAACTATCTTTACAACTTCAACAGGAGTCGTCTAGGAAAGATAGAGAAGCTAGAAAAAGACTAGAAGATAAAAATTCTGAACTTCAAGAATCTCAAAAAGCTGCTGAAGCGGCTAATGAGGCAAAAAGTACATTCCTTGCAAATATGAGTCACGAGTTAAGAACTCCTTTGAATGCAATAATTGGGTATAGTGAAATGCTTATAGAAGATGCTGAGGATGAAAATGAAGATTTTATACCAGATCTTGATAAAATTAATAATTCAGGAAAGCATTTACTTGGCCTGATCAATGATATTTTAGATTTATCAAAAGTTGAATCTGGTAAAATGGAGCTTTTTATAGAAGAATTTGATCTCAAAAAAATTACAGAAGAAGTAGAAGCAACAATAAAGCCTCTTGTAGAAAAAAACGGAAATAAGATGGTCGTTAAATATGAAACTGAATTTGAGAAAATTTCAGCTGACTTAACAAAAATGAGGCAAATTTTATTAAATCTGTTGAGTAATTCAGCAAAATTTACAAAAGATGGTACTATTACGATATCAGTAGTTAATTCAAAAATTAAGGAGCATGCTGTAGACTTCAATATCTCTGATACTGGAATTGGAATGACTCCTGATCAGGTTGATAAAGTTTTTAAGCCATTTACTCAAGCTGATGAAAAAACAACTAGAAAGTTTGGCGGAACTGGTTTAGGGCTCACAATAACAAAAATGTTTGCTGAAATGATGGGTGGTGACATTAATCTCAAATCAAAAGAAGGTGAAGGTACTACCTTTACTGTTACCATACCAACTAAGGTTTCTGACCCTAAAAAGCAGGATATAGTTCAAAATAATGATATAGCCAATGTTGAATCGGGTTATACTGTATTAGTCATTGATGATGATGACAATGCTCAAGATATGATGAGAAAATTTCTTGAGAAACAAAATGTTTCAATATTGCAGGCTAAATCTGGCGAGGCTGGCTTAAAATTAGCAGCAGAATATATGCCTGATGCGATCACACTAGATGTTATGATGCCAGAAATGGATGGCTGGGAAGTTCTAACTGCTTTACAAGCTAATGAAGCAACAAAGAATATTCCAGTTATTATGCTCACAATGGCTGATGAGCCAGATATTGGCTTTTCATTAGGTGCAACTGATTATTTAACCAAACCAGTGAATTGGGATCAGTTATCTGGTATCTTAAATAGACATAAAATAGAGTCTGATTCTCAATCAATACTTATTGTAGAGGATGATGAGACAACCAGGGAAATGCTTAAAAAAAGCTTATCGAGTAATGATTTCAAGGTAAGAATAGCTAAAAATGGTAAGGAGGGTTTAGATAAGGTAAAAGAATCTAAGCCTGGACTAGTGTTACTAGATTTGATGATGCCTGAAATGGATGGTTTTGAGTTTGCAGAAAAACTAAGAGAGAATAAGGATTGGCTAGATATACCAGTTGTTGTGATAACAGCTAAAGACCTTACTAGTGAGGACCACAATAGATTAAAAGGGAATGTAGAAGCAATAATGCAGAAAGGTTCTTATTCTAAAAAGCAGTTATTATCTGAAGTCGGAGAAAGAATTAAACAGTTAAAAGAACGGAGTTAATTGTATGTCAAAAATATTAATAGTTGAAGATAATGAGATGAATAGAGATATGTTGTCCAGGCGTTTAGAGAGGAAAGG
>JAYPIC010000129.1:0-2533 GCA_038127595.1 bacterium
AACCGCCGACCTCTACGATGTCAACGTAGCGCTCTAACCAACTGAGCTAATCGCCCTATACATAATTAAAATTACAAAAATAATTATTGAATAAATACATCTCTGTAAACAAATGGGTCTTCCAAAATACTAATAGCCTTTACTATATCTTCATCAATCTTTTTAGATATACTCATTCTACCCTGTTCACCGTCAAAATGCTTGGCGAACTCCATAAGCATCCACTGCTTAATATCTTCTTGCTCACGATCAAATTGAGTAATTGCTTTTTCTTCAAAATATGAATCTAATAGCTCAATCGCACCAGTTATTGAAATATTGTTACTGTCGAGATTCATCAATGTTTCTCTGGTATCTAAATAATTATTCTCCCCATCGAGTTTAATATTTAAATCATCTCCAAAACTCATAATAAAATCCTCAACTTGAGAAAGCAGAATTGGATCATTGAGCACTTCCTCAAAAGAATTATAATTATGCTTATTTTTTTGGACATAAGAAAAAAACAATCCTTTTCTAAGTGAGGCTAAAAGAATTGGCATTCTATCATCAGATTCTACCACGTAATCTGGTGTAATTCCTTTTCCACCTTTTACTATACGTCCACCTACAGTTTCAAATAGAGAGTCAGCTTCAGTAGTATCTGCCAGAATTTCTTCTGGAAGGTAGCCGGATTTTTGAATAAGCCTGCCACTAGGAATGTAATATTTAGCTGTCGTTACTTTTAAAGCTTTATTTCGATCAATATTATATACAGTTTGGACCAAACCTTTACCAAATGATTGTCTACCAACCACAACACCTCTATCAAGATCTTGCATCACACCAGCAACAATCTCGCTTGCGGAAGCGCTGCCACCATTTATAAGGACAGCAATTTGAATGTCATCAGAAACAATTGGATCACTTTTACTATAATATTTTTTACTTGATTGACGAGCCTTTCCATCAGTCCAAACTAAAAGCTCATCTTTTTCAATGAACATATCTAAAATGGAAACAGCAGAATTTAGCAGTCCACCAGGATTATCTCTTAGATCTAACACGATACTAGACAAAGCATTACTTTTGAGACTAACAATGGCTTTTTCGACTTCATCTGCAGAATTTTTAGAGAACCTAGTTAACCTTATATAACCAATACTTTCATCTAACATTCCAAAATAACTAACATCTTTAACCGGTATATCTTCTCTAGTTAATGTAAAATCTATAGGTTCTTCTTCATTAAATCTCTCAATGGTCAAAACTACTGAAGAACCTTTCTTACCTCGTATAAGCTTTGCTGCATCGTCCATAGACATTGATTCTGTATCTTCACCATCAATTTTGATTAGAACGTCACCTGCCATTATACCAGCTCTTTTTGCTGGAGAGTCATCAGTAGGCGCAATTACAGTTATAACATTATCTCTTTTTCCAATCTGGATACCAACTCCACCATACTGACCACTAGTTAGCATATCTAACCCACTTTTTTGGTCATCAACGAGGTAAACTGTATAAGGGTCAAGATCAGAGAGCATGTTATCTATGCTCATTTTAGTAAATTTCTCAAGGTCTATGTCATCAACATAATGCGTAATAAGATATTTATAAACATTATTAATCGTTCTTTGGCTATCTTTAATTTTCCTATAAATATCTTGTTTTGTTGCAGCAATAGCTACAAACGAAAAAAGAAAAATAAAAACAGTTTTTAATTTAATATTACGTTTTTTCAATTGAAGTCCTATCTTTCGTTATTCTCCAAATTATTTGACTAATTTCATCAATACTCAAATTTCCATCCACTGTAACACACCTTTCACTAAATTTATCAACTATTTCTAAATATTTAGCTCTTATATTTTTTTGAAACTCTAAGCCTGCACTTTCTATGCGATCTGACACCATAGTCTCACGCCTTTTCGCACCAATTTCAGGATCTACATCAATATAAAAAGTCAAATCCGGTTGAGTTTCATACGTTGCAAAATGATTAACCTTAATTAACCAATCTAAGTCTATTCCTCTTCCACCACCTTGATAGGCTAAAGTTGAATCTGCATATCTATCAGCTACTATCCACTTACCAGCTTTCATTTCAGGAATTATAATATCCTTTGTTAATTGGGCCCTACTCGCGCACATCAAAAGAGCTTCAGTCCTTGAGGACATTTCGTCTTTTCTATTGTTTAGCAATACAGATCGTATTTCTTCAGATATAGATGTTCCTCCGGGTTCGCGAAGAAATAACGTCTCTAAATTAATAGAAGCCAATTTATCGACTAGCAATTTTGCCTGCGTTGATTTACCGGAGCCATCAATACCTTCAAATGTTATGAAAAAATTTTTAATCAAAATATATATTTTGATCGTCCTTGCTTAAAAGCAGAACGCATTCACCTTTAAATGTTTTGTTTTCTAATATATCTTTTAAACTTGATAATGTTCCCCTAACAATCTCTTCATATACCTTTGTTAGCTCCCTACAAAGAACGGCAGGCCTATCTCCTAAAACTTCAAGTAATTGATTAACTGTTCTTTTTAA
>JAYPIC010000130.1:0-2098 GCA_038127595.1 bacterium
GGCTGACACCAAAGAAGCAGTTGATAAATTTTATGAAGTTGCTCAAGAAATAGGAGCTTTTTTGATGGCAGATATTGCTCATCCTAGTGGTCTTGTAGCTGCTGGTGTTCATCCATCTCCTGTGCCTTACTGTGATGTAATTACAAGCACTACTCATAAAACGCTTCGTGGGCCTAGAGGTGGTATCATAATGATGGGAAAAGATAGAGAAAATACTTGGGGTAAGATCGCACCAAAATCAGGAAGAACTAAAATGATTTCAGAACTTCTTGATTCTTCCGTAATGCCAGGAATGCAGGGTGGTCCGCTAATGCATATAATCTCTGCAAAGGCCATTGCTTTTGGAGAGGCTATTAAAGATGAATTTAAACTTTATGCAAAGAAAATTGTTGATAATGCCAAAGTAATGGCACAAGAGTTTATTGAAATGGATTATGATATAGTCTCTGGTGGCACTGATACACATGTTGTATTAATGGATCTATCAAATAAGGGCATTTCCGGCAAAGCTGCAGAAAAAGCACTAGAAAAAGCTGGTATTACAGTAAATAAAAACATGGTTCCATTTGATCAAAGAAGTCCTTTTATTACTAGTGGAATAAGAGTAGGAACTCCAGCTATCACGACAAGAAATATGGGTAGTAGTGAAATGAAAAAGATTGCTAGCTTTATCAACACTGTAGTAACTGATGCTGATAACGACGATACTATTCAAAATGTTAAATCGCAGGTTAAAGAGCTTTGTGATTCTTTTCCAATCTACGAAGAATCTTCTCATTAAAGGATTATCCTACTTACTAATTTCTTTATTTATATGTTCTTGCAGTCCAACACTGTATGTATTGGATAAAAATCCACAATTAGCTGGTAGAATATATAAAACTACATCGCTAGCGAAAGTAGATAAACGCTTAAAAAATAATCCTAATGATCTTGAAGCTCTTATATTGAATGTCGAATCATTGACAACATATGCATTTGGGTTTTTGATAGAGGAATCTGATAGGATGATGCTAGAAAATTACTCAAAGGCAAATAATCTTGAGCTTCAAGCTCATAATTACTTTGCTGAGGCTGTTCAATATGGTGATTCCGCACTTAGTTATATAGATCATAATTTTTATAAATGGTTTATTTCAAATAATGGTTCTGAAATTGTAGATATTTTAGAAATTGGACAAAAAGAGGAATATTTTAGACTGTTTTACTGGACTGCGGCAGCTTACGGCGGTGCAATTAGTTCTAGCGGTGGCGATCCCAAATGGATCATAAAGTTGCCTAGAGTGGGTAAATTACTTAATTCGATTGTTAGCGTTGACTCATCCTGGAATAATGGTGCTGCTCTGACAGCGCTCATCTCATACACAATGAACAACCCTTTACTTGCGCCAAATGAAGCAGACTCAATATCAAAGAATTTGTTTCAAAAAGCAATTCAAGTATCAGGTGGAAAAGATATGGGGCCGTATCTTACGTATGCAGAATCGGTATCGAAAACGAGACAAAAAAAAGATGAGTTTATTTCTCTTTTAAATCAAGCTTTAAACATCGATATTAAGTCATCCAAAGAATTTCAGTTAACAAACACAATAAGTAAAAATAGAGCTGAATGGCTATTAGATAACATAGATGAGTTTTTTTACTAAAAGGGTGACATAGTATGAAAAAAATCATAGTTTATATTTTATTTATAATGATCAGTTCTGATTGGATAGAGGCGAGAAAAACTGTTATAAAAATGGCAACCTTGGCCCCAGAGGGCACCCCTTGGTATGCTCTCATTGCTAAAATGGGTGAAAGATGGAACGAAGAAACAAAAGGTAATATTCGATTAAGAATTTACCCAGGTGGGATAGTTGGAGATGAAAGAGATATGATCAGAAAGATGAGAATTGGACAAATTCATGGCGCAGCAATTTCAGCTGAGGGTTTATCTGAAGTTAATCCTCAATATACATATTGCTTTATACCTTTGTTATTTCAAGAGTATGAAGATATTGACTTTATTAGAGACCAAATCAAAGAAGATCTTGTTAGCGGCGCTGAAAAGAATGGGGTTAAAGTGCTTACAATGGTTGATGTTGGCTGGGTATATTGG
>JAYPIC010000131.1:0-2085 GCA_038127595.1 bacterium
TTAAGTAACAGTTAGGATTTTATAATGAATAAATATTTAATATTTGTTTTCAGTTTAGTACTTTCAGTTTCATATTTATCTGCGGACATAGACTGTCCTGCAGATTCATCTTATCATGTTGATATGAGAACCATGTTACCTGATGGTAGCCCAAACCCTTCATATGGCCAGCAAATATCTACTGGACTCTGTGCATGTGTAACATTTGAAGATGGAATTGAGGTCAATGGAAATGAAGTTACTTTCACAATAAATATTGTTGATAACGAACCAATTAGAGGTATTTAGCTTGATATCCATCATGAGTTTGCCGAATTGACCTATGAAAGCGTCTCTAGAGGTGAGAAGCTTCAGGGGTTAGTTAATGATGAAGGTAATCCTACCTCTGATATGACAATTTTAGGAAATGCTATTGACAGCCATGTAAAAGTGCTCGCATACAGCGTGAATAGAGCAAGAACATCAGGTGATGGAATAGAAGGAAGTCTTCTGCATTTGACTTATACTTTGGCAGATGGAGCTACTCTTCCTGATAATATATCATTTTATTTTTCAGTAATTAACATTCCTGGTACAAGCCTCAACCCAGAACTTTTAAATGTAGTATGTAGTTTTCCAGATGAAGACAATCCTATCGCAGTAAATACTGTTACTGCATCATCAGACGATAATATCATGCTACCTGATGAATTTGCATTGTTTCAAAACTATCCAAATCCATTTAACCCTAGTACTCAGATATCTTTTGACATTCCAAAATCAGAGTTTATTACGCTTCGTATATTCAACCTATTAGGCCAAGATGTTAAAACGTTGGCTAGTAAAATAATGAACCCTGGAAGATATACTTTTGAGTGGGATGGTAAAGACCTTCTAAGTAGTGATGTTGCATCAGGTGTTTATTTTTATGAGCTTAGAGGAGAAAGTTTTATTAGCAGAAAGAAAATGCTTTTGATTCGCTAAGCCACTTTCTTTTTTTATTATTTTACGTAAATTCCCCTGTCTGAGGATAGGGGAATTTTTTTTATGTTAAAGTATTTGCTTTACATGCACATCGCTTTTTCAGTAATAATTTGTCAAGAGAATTATCGTTCAATTGAGCAAATAGAGTCTGAATGGGGAGATTATACTAAATTTCAAAGAGATGAGATGATCTCTTTTTGCGATTTTTTATTTAACGAAGGTTACTACGAGCGTTGCTTAATCTCTTCATTTCAATTTTTATATCGCTTGCCTGATGACCCTGTTAAACCCGCCTTATTATATTTAATTGCAAGATCATATGAGGAGATGGGAAATTATTCTCTTTCAAAAAGGTATTATACTAGGGTGATGAATATTGAGTCGAAAACATCAAAGGCGTACCAAGCAGCTAATTATAGGAATTTATATTGTGATTTAATGGAAGGTAATCTAGATGCTGTTTTCAGTACTACTCAAAACTCAACCGACCCTTATTACCTTATGCTTAGGGGGTATTGCTACCTTAAAGAGCTTGATTGGGAAAATGCTAGAGCTACTTTTATTTCTGCAGAGGAGATATTTAACGATAAGCATTATTCAAAATTAATGATTCCATTATATCAAAGTATTGATGATGTTTCTTTAATAAAACAGCACAGTAAAGTGAAAGTTGCCTTAAGCGGTTTAATTTTTCCAGGTGGTGGCCAATTAGCTTTAAAAGATAAAAAAAATGCACAAGGAATTTTTGCATCTTCATTTTTATTGTATAGTATCTACAGTTTAGGCTCTGTTGATAATAATTCAGGCATCATAAGATTCTCAAGCTCCCCAGGTACAGTTGTGCCAGCATATAATGGTGTAAGTCAAAATTTCAATTTATCAAAAGATGCACTATCTAAAGTAGTTTTTTCAAAATCTTCATTAATTAAATATACATTACCACCAATTTTTTTCGGTTCTGCATTGTATATATCAAGCCTTGTAAAATCATTCTCTGATACGGAAGAAAAAAATAAAAGTTTGATTAAACTTTATGCATCCTCTAGCCTGGAATCAACCCCTCCTAAAATGTTTTTAGATTTCGAGGAGCCTTCTATTATAAATAATAATTATAAATAATAC
>JAYPIC010000132.1:0-1904 GCA_038127595.1 bacterium
CACCCTCATTGATATCAAGACTAATTTCCCTAAGTGCTTCATTACTGTTTGCTGGATTCATTTGGTAACTTGATTTATCAATTACAGCATTAGAATTTTTTGAGCCAACAGCGTCTCTAAATGGTCCATAAAAACTTGAGGCGTATTTAGCTGCATAAGAAATTATTTGAGTTTCTTGATGCCCATTGTCATCTAAGGCAAGCCTAATTGCAGCAACTCTGCCATCCATCATATCTGAAGGAGCAACGGCGTCACAACCAGCTTCTGCCTGCAATATAGCTTGTTCAACCAGGACATTAAGAGTTTTGTCATTATCTACAATACCGTTAACTAGCAAGCCATCATGTCCATGATCTGTATATGGATCAAGAGCAACATCACATATTACTCCTAAATCAGGGTATTCAGATTTGATTTTCTTGACTACTCTACAAATTAAATTATCTGGGTCTAAAGCCAGGCTACCATCACTATCCTTAAGATTAGAACCTATTCTAGGAAATAATGCAATGGCAGGAATCTCCATTTTTATGATATCATCAATGTGCCTCATCAATGTATCTAATGAATATCTGCAAATACCCGGCATGGACTTAATCTCTTCTCTTACCCCTATCCCATCAGTAACGAACAAGGGCATAATTAAATCATTTACTGATAAATTATTTTCTGAGGTGATAAGTTTCGAAAAGTAGCTAGATCTAACTCTCCTAAGTCTAGTGCTGGGAAAAGATGGGAAATTATTTGAAAGATTTTTCATTTCTGATATTACTATCAGTTCTTAAACATACGCACTAGAATGTACTGGTTTGGTTTCCATAGGCTTATCTTTAGAAATATTTTTCTTGATCACTTTATCAAGAGATAATACAAGCTCATCAATGTCTTTTTTACTATGTTTTGGAGTAATGGTAATTCTTAATCTAGCAGCGCCTTTTGGAACTGTAGGGTAAAAAATAGGCTGAATGTAGATACCAAAATTTTCTTTTAATATTTTAGAATACATTTTTGCGGAGTCCGATTCGAAAGCCATTACTGGAACAATGTGACTGTCGCTATTGATGAATGGAATATTTTTAGATTTAAGTTTAGATCTAAGATACTCCGCCTGTTTCATAATGGAATTTCTGCTGGCATCAGATGTTTTAACTATGCTTAGACTTTTTGTGGATGCAGCAGCAACAGATGGCATAATTGAAGTCGTAAAGATAAAACCTGGAGCGTAGCTCTTTACATAATCAATGATTTCGTTATCTGCGACAATATATCCACCAATCTGACCGAAAGCTTTTGCAAGTGTACCATTAATAATGTCAACTTCTTGAGCGACGCCCAGTTTATCTGCCACACCACGACCCTGCTCTCCATAAAGCCCAACTGCATGAACTTCATCCAAGTAAGTTAGTGCATTGTACTTTTTTGCTAAATCAACATACTTGTCCACGGGGACTATGGTACCATCCATTGAATATAGAGACTCAAATACAATCAATTTAGGCCTATCAATATCAGTTTGCATCAACAGGCCTTCAAGATGATTAAGATCATTATGATCAAATATCTTACATTCACTATTTGAATTTTTTATCCCTTGAATAAGTGAAGCATGATTAAGGCTATCGGAAAATACGCAAACATTTTTAAGTGCTTTGCACAATGTCCATATTGTAGTTTGATTAGCTAAATAGGCCGAATTAAAAATTAATGCTGCTTCTCTACCATGAAATTCAGCCAAAGATTGCTCTAAAATTTGGTGATATGGAGTTGTACCAGAAATATTACGAGTCCCGCCTGAACCAGTACCAACTTTGTTAATAACAGAGACCATCTCATCAACAACTTCTTGATTATGGCTCATGTTTAGATAATTATTTGTACACCATATTTTTAGTTTAGCGTCATCA
>JAYPIC010000133.1:0-1848 GCA_038127595.1 bacterium
AGAATTATGGGTTACAAGTAAATGATTTATCTAAAGAACAAATTAATGAATGGAATGTTTTAGTTGAGTCTATGTATTCATTGATACGTGGAAATATTGTTGAAGAGGAAATTTTCGATAGGGTAATTAAATTAAAAGATAAAATGCCCTCTAGACTAAAATAGGTTTTTAAATTGAAATCATTAATCAAAATAGAGAACTATGCTGCCAGCATTATCTTTATTTTATTGGTAGCCTTACCGTTCTCAGATCTTCTAATTAGGGAAATATTCAAACCAATTTTCTCTGGGTTTACCAAAATACCAGCATCTCAAACGCTTGTATCACATCTGACATTATTAATTGGATTCAGTGGGGCTATTATCGCCTCAAGGGATGACAAACTTTTATCACTTTCAAACTATTCTCTTTTTGATGTAAATCAAAAAGGGTACATCATTTCTGCTTCTAGGTGGTTGGCAATTTTCATTACTTTATTGCTTTTTATTGGTAGCATTGATCTAGTGATGATCGAGCTCTCGTTTAGTCAGCACGCATATATTGCACCATATCTTCCGCGATGGTTGTTCCAATCAGCAATGCCTATAGGATTTTTAATTATATTGGTACATTTATTGTATAAAATAAAAGAAGATATATTTTCTAAAGAAGGACTATTAGCAATAGCTTTTGCGTTTGTTGCCTTGATTTTCCATGATGTAATGAGAGAAAGTTCATTTATAATTTATTTCTCAGTTGTAGCATTAATCATTTCAATTATAAAAGGAGCACCAATATTTATCATCTTATCTGGATTTGGAATTTTATTTTTTTGGTATGATTATGTTCCCATATCTGCTGTAATTGCTGAGTCCTACAGGATTGTAGTTTCTCCTCATTTGGCTACAATACCTCTTTTTACGTTAGCAGGATATTTTCTTGCTGAGAGTAAGGCTTCAGATAGATTGATAAATGTTTTTAAAGTTTGTTTTGGATGGCTTCCTGGGGGTACTCCTGTCATCGTACTGTTGATTTGTGGGTTTTTTACGGCATTAACAGGAGGATCAGGCGTTACGATTCTAGCGTTAGGTGGACTTCTATTTCCTATGCTATACAAAGATGGTTACAAGAAAAATTTTTCATTAGGTCTTATAACAGCATCTGGCTCTATCGGATTATTATTTCCACCTAGTCTGCCTTTAATACTTTATGGGGTTACTGCAGGCATATCAATAAAAAGTATTTTTTTAGCTGGAATCATTCCAGGAGTGTTCTTAATAGTCATTTTGTCTATATGGTCATATTTGTCTGGAGATGCTAAAAAGATTCAAATAAGTCATTTTGATGGAGCAGCAGCACTGAAAATATGCTGGGAGACTAAATGGGAGCTGCTCATTCCTTTGATTGTTCTATTTGGCATTTTTGGGGGACATGCAAAATTGGTGGAAACTGCTGCATTTACCGTTGTTTATGTTTTTATTATAGAAACTTTTGTGTATAAAGATATTAAGTTGAATGATTCATTCAGGATTATTATTTCCTGTGCAACCTTGGTTGGAGGTGTGCTCATCATAATTGGGTCTGCTATGGGATTGACAAGCTATATGGTTGATGCCCAAATACCGATGAGCATTCTTTCGTTTATGAAGGAAATTATCCATTCAAAATATGTATTTTTAATTCTTCTAAATATTTTTCTTTTAATAATTGGCTGCCTAATGGATATTTTTAGTGCAATCATTATCGTTGTGCCGTTGATTGCTCCACTTGGTATTCACTACGGTGTTGATCCAATTCATTTGGCTATTATTTTCATTGCTAATCTAGAGTTAGGGTATTTAACTCCTCCTGTAGGGATGAATCTATTTC